>DAOUGX010000512.1:0-2215 GCA_034428855.1 Anaerolineaceae bacterium
GATTTTGACAATTATTCTGATGAATTATCTTCAGATAAAGAAAAAATCATTTTATTAGGTGCAAACGTAATCATCCCGATATTTATTTCAGATCAGTTAAAAGGATGGTTAGCTTTGTATCTTGAAAATAAAACCGAAACGGAAACACAAACTATTATTCATGGTGTGCAATTGCGGATAGATAAATTTGTTAAACAAATATCTGATTATGAATTTCAGGTTGATCTTGAAAGTCGGGTTGCACATATGAATATTCTGAACAGAATCGTCCAAGGGGTAAATTATACGATTGCATTGGATGATATTTATGAACTTATTTATACCCAAACTTCTCAGATTATTTCATTCGATGATTTTTATATTATTTTAAGAGATCAACAAACCCAATCATTGAATTTTGTTTTTAATGTTGAGGCTGATGAAAGACAATTTGAAAAAGAAAATACAGTAATTTCACAAATACAATCCCTTGAAAGGCAAGTGATTGATAGTGGCCGGGGTTTACTCGTCAATGATTATCAAGATTATTGTCAACAACACGAATTTCCTGTGTTTTTTGCTCAAATCAGAAATTCGATAATTGTTCCATTGAATACTGGAGCTATCTCTAATGGTTGTATTCTCATTGGGGAAAGGACAAAAGAGAAACGATATTCTCAAAGACAATTGGATTTACTGCAATCGATCGCTGATCTGGTGGCAGGGGCAATTGAAAAAGCTAGATTGTTGGAAGAAACAGAACAATATGCCAGACAACTCTCCATTTTAAATGATCAAACAAAAAAATTGACATCAACATTGGATATCGATGAATTATTCTCAATGATTCTCCAAATTTCAATGGAAATGGTTCCTTGTGAACAGGCATATTTGATCCTGATAGATGAAACATCTCAGGAGCTAATTTATCAAGGTGCTTTTGGAGTTCATGAGGATTATTTTGAGAGGAAAAAAATTCCAATTGAAAACAATACCAGCTACCTGATTGAAGTTTTCAAATCGCAGGAACCGTTTTTGGCGAATGCTAATGAATTGCTCCAAAATGGATATGGAGATATAAAGACTATTTTTAGTTTTTCAATTGAGTCTTTACTGGTGATTCCAATGTTGATAAAAGGTCAGACGATCGGAATAATTCAACTCGTAAATCATAAACTTCAAACCGGGTTTTCCACCAAAGACCAACAACTCCTATCAGCATTGGCAGCCCAATCTGCGATTGCTTTGGAAAATGTGCGATTATATCGTCGAACAGATCAAGAACTGGCAAAACGAGTCGATGAATTATCCGTTATGCAAAAAATAGACCGAGAATTAAATATTAGTCTGGATTTGAAGAAAGCGATGGAAATCACACTGGAATGGGCACTACGGCAATCAGGTTGTCCAACTGGATGGATTGCGCTGGTTCAGGATGGAAAAATTCAAATAATTGCGTCAAAAGATTACAGTCATGAACAAATACACCAAGTAGAAAACATTTATTTTTCTAGGCTTAGTGAAACCATTCTACATAATCCTGCCCAGGGTTCATCTCCTGTCTATTTACGAAGAGACCTGGTTATTGATGGTTCGCCAGATATAACCACACAGGTACTCTTACCCATCCTGCGAGAGGAGAAAATAATTGCCATTTTACTTCTGGATGTTCCAGAAAATAAGAACCTGGATGAGAATGATATGAACTTTTTAACTCGTTTAGGGGAACATGCTTCTATCGCTATTATTAATGGCCAATTATTTATTGAAGTTCAAAAAGCAAACCAGGCTAAGAGTGATTTTGTATCCTTAGTTGCTCATGAATTGAAAAATCCTATGACCTCCATTAAAGGATATGCGGAATTATTGGCAAGTGGGGCTGTTGGAACAATAAATGATGCTCAAGCGAATTTTATAACAACCATCCGCAATAATACCGATCGGATGAATACTTTGGTATCCGACCTGAATGATTTAAATAAAATTGAAGCTGGAATTATGCGCATTGATTCGAGACCGTTAATTTTTGAAGAAGTAATGAGTGAAATTGTCAGGTCAACACGAAAACAAATAGATGAAAAACAACAGACACTATTAGTTGATATAGAAGATGATTTACCAAAAATCTGGGCTGATCGAAATCGATTGGTACAAATTCTTCTCAATCTGATTAATAATGCACATAAATATTCTCCAGCAAAAAGTGAAATAAGAGTTATCGCTGAAAAAACAAATA
>DAOUGX010000513.1:0-9026 GCA_034428855.1 Anaerolineaceae bacterium
GATTCAAATATTTCCATCACCATCAGAAACGGTAAGATCACACCCAGTAGCAAGAATACAAAGGCAATGATCATCAACCGAATCGGGGTGAGATGTCTCATTCGTACAACCAGCAATGCACAAAGTGATCTTTGATGGGTTCAAATTCCGCCGGTTCCTTGACATCGCAAACACCCTTGATGATCTTGGAACATCGTGGATGGAATCTGCATCCGGCCGGAGGCTTCACCAGACTTGGAGGTTCTCCAGGAGGAACATCCTGGAACTCATCCACATTTTTAGCATCCGGGTCGGATGTGGCAGCCAGCAAAGCATGCGTATAAGGGTGCTGTGCATTCATGACCAGCTCTTCTACATTTGCTTTTTCGATCACTTTACCAGCATACATCACAAAGATACGCTCGGAGAAGTACCGTACAGTTGAAAGATCATGGGTGATGTAAATCACTGCCAACTCATGCGCTTCCTGTAAACCACGCAACAGTTTCAGAATTTCTACACGCACAGAGGCATCCAACATGGATACTGGTTCATCTGCCACCAATAATTTGGGATTCAAAATCATGGCACGCGCGATGACCACACGTTGTTGTTGACCACCACTGAGCATGTGTGGGTATTTAGGTAAAAATTCATCCACCGGGGTCAGTTTGACTTCTTCAAAGGCTTTGTAAATACGATCCAAACGTTCTTTTGGGTCTTTGACCCCATGCACGATCAATGGCTCTTCCATGATTGCTTTAATATTCATGAATGGAGCCAATGCACCATACGGATCCTGTTGTACATACCCTACCTGTGCACGGTATTGGGTTAATTCCTTTTTAGAGAAACTGGTCATGGGTCGACCTTCAAAAAGGATATCACCTTTGGTGGGGATATTAATACCGAGAATGGTCTTCATTAAGCTGGATTTTCCACAACCACTTTCACCAACCAGGGCGATGGTTTCTTTACGTTTGAGGTCAAAGCTGACATTGTCAACCGCCCGAACATACCCGGCATGACCAAACCCAAACTTTCGCAGTTCAAACCAGACATGCAAATCCTGAACGGAGAGTAATGTGTCTGGGCTGACTGGTCGGAATTCTTTCTTTTCAGTTTTTTCTTTCGTTGACGCCATTTCTGCTCCCTATTTTTATGTGTATAACCAGCATTTAACCAGAATACCATCCACATTAACAGTCGGTGGTTCTTCTGAACATTTGCTAAAGCGTTTATGACAACGTTCGGCAAATCGACAACCGGTGGGTGGATTAATTAAACTGGGAGGTTGCCCGGTAATGAAATCTGGTTGAGCTTTCCCTCGTAAACGAGGAACAGAAGCCATCAACTTGGCTGAATATGGGTGTAAAGGTGCGGTGAAGAATCGGCGGTTATCACTCACTTCAACGATCTGGCCAGCATACATGACCACAACATCATCAGCCAGTTCACTTGAAGTTGAGATGTCATGGGTAATCAGAATGAAACTGGTAGCAATTTCTTTCTTGATGCGCTTCAACAGGTTCATGATATTTGCCTGGGTTAACACATCCAATGCAGAGGTTGGTTCATCCAGGACAACCAGGTCAGGTACGGTTACCAATGACATCGCGATCGCAACGCGTTGGCGCATACCACCACTTAACTCAAAGGCATAACGATGCAGAAAGTCAACCGGTACACCCACGCGCTGGAACATCGTTTTTGCCTGCTCTAAAGCAGCTTCTTTTTCCACACTGTGATGAACAATGATGGGTTCTGCAACCTGATCACCTACTTTTAAAACCGGATTGAGGGAGTTCATGGCAGCCTGTGGTACCATGGACATTCGCACCCAACGGACATCTGTACGATATTTTTCATCGTTCATTGCCATGGTGTCAACACCATTCAGCAATATCTTTCCGGAATATTCGGCAACATTACGGGGTAATAAACGTAGTAATGCTTTTGCCATGGAGCTTTTTCCACAGCCAGACTCACCGATCACCACCACCGCTTTATTATTGGGCAGGTCAAAATCAACTCCATCCACTGCCTGCACAACACCTTTAGAGGCTCGAAAGTAGAGTTTTAGATTTTCCACATGCAATAATGTATTATTTTCTTTCATTTTTACATACCTCGCAGACGTGGATTGAAAACACGGTCCAGTGCAAAACCTAAGGAGGCAAATCCAAGACCAGTAATCATTAATAATACAGCTGGTTGAACGATCCAATAATACCAACCGCGGTACAAAGCAGCATTTCCATAAGCCTCGTTAATCGCTTTACCCCAGGTGGGTAATACGGGATCTCCCAGGCCTAAAAGTGCCAGTGAAGCTTCCAGGAACACGAAGGAAGGAACTGCAGAAACCAGACCGGGTAATAACAAGGGGATGATTCGAGGAATCAAATACTTGAAAATGATGCGTTTATCACTGGCTCCATATGCTTTAGCTGCTTCAATATAGGTAGATTCTTTTACCTGCATGAAAATAGCGCGGTAGGACTTAATCCCTCCGGTGAAAATACTCAACGCAACAGTGGCACCTAAAATCGTCCAGATGCTTCTGGAGTAAAAAGTACCAACCATAATCAG
This sequence comes from Anaerolineaceae bacterium, assembly GCA_034428855.1. Taxonomy (GTDB): domain Bacteria; phylum Chloroflexota; class Anaerolineae; order Anaerolineales; family Anaerolineaceae; genus UBA6170. The sequence goes on from DAOUGX010000513.1 coordinate 2,569, forward strand.
GATGGAGAGGAAGGGCAACACCAGGTTGATCTCTGTGATGCGCTGGATGATGCCATCCACAATACCACCAAACCAGGTTCCGATGGCAGCGATGATCATGGTCAACACAGATGTCCCTAAAGCGGCCAGTAAACCGAATGCCAAGGCAATCGGGATACCCCACAAGATGGGTAAAAGCAAATCCCTGCGGAGATGATCTGTACCAGCCCAACCAAATACCCCACCCAGCATAACGAACTCAGGCTGAACGGAGGAGTTTGGTTCAAAAACGATTTGTTCGACCTTTAGCTGATATGTACCCTGAACAGGTATTTGTTCTCCGGTTTCGGATTTGGGATCCAAAAATAAACCAACAACCGGTTGCAGATTCCCCAGACGTTTCTTTAATTTCTCTTCCTGGTTGATGGGATAAGTGTAGGTTTTACCAATCGCAAAATTATTAATCTTAATTTCTGTTCCATCCGGCGTAATCCATACCATGGATATAAACGGTTGTTTTACCTCATATTCTGATGTGAAATACATGGTTAATTCGGTCGGGAAACTGTTATAGGCAAAATCAAATGCAAAGGTGGTGGTTTTGATCACTGTACCACCTTCGGTTACTTCTTCTGTAACGGTAACACCTTCATCGCCTTCTTTCATATCAAAAGATTCAACCAGCTTATCTTTACGGAACCAATTGACCCATTTGGGCGGAACAGTGCGGGGATTTTTTCCAACCACTTCTTCTCCACCTCGCCAGGTATCGATTGCCTGATCATAAGGGATTTTAGTCACGACAATAATCGCTGATACAATCAAAGCGAGCACAATGATGGATCCAAAAATGGCAGATGGATATTTTAGAATTTCACGGAGGGTATTTTTAAATTGTTTCATTATGAGTTACCTCCCGTACCAATTTTTACCCTGGGATCAACCAGAGCGTATACAAAATCGAGCAAGAATACGGTAATTGCAAGTAAATATGCGTAAATGATGGTAGTACCGACAATCACAGGTGTGTCATACAAACCAATGGCTCGATAGGTAATTCTACCCAAACCAGGCCATTGAAATACCGTTTCCGTAATGATTGCACCTGTCCAAAGACCAATCAGTAATAATGCAAATGAAGTAATAATGGTCGGTAAGGTTGGGCGTAAAATGTATCGACGTTCAATATCGCGAGAAGGCAAGCCTTTGGCTTTGGCCGTTTCCACGTAATCTTCACTGGAATAAATTAAGAAAAATGTGCGCCAGTTATAAATGCTCAAAAAGAACGATGCCAGGATCAATGAACTGGCCGGTAAGATCAGATGCTTACCAACACTCAATGCTCTACCCAAAAAATCTTTAGGTACCGGGGCATCAATAACACCACCAAATGGTAATATTTTCAAAACAGCAGCGAAAATTAATATCAAGAAAATACCATAGAACCAGGGTGGTACTGATGAAGTAGGTGAAAGTGTAATGACAACTTTATCGATAAAACTGCCATACTTTCGGGATAATGCTAACGCAAGAAACAAAGTTGAGAAAAAGAGAATTAAATTCGATGATCCCATTAATAATAAAGTATATGGGATGCGCTCCAGAATGATTGCCTTTACATTACGAGATCCGCTGTCGCTGGATAAAAACATAGCTCTTCCCAAATTTAAGGTCAAAGCATTTTTCAAGAAACGAAAACTTCGAAAGACGAGTGGCTGGTCAAGATTCAATCGATCGATTTCGGATTGAATTCTTTCCTGAGTCAGTTGATTTTTTGCAGCGGGATCTAAATTTTTGAAAGCTGCATTCATCTGGATTTGCATGGTAATGCGTTCCTGGATTTCAGCTTTCATCATCTGGTCAACGTATCCACCCATGTTTGCAATCATAATGGTCAGGTATATACCAACCACCACCGTAACAAACAGGGATAATAACCTGACCCCTGAGTATTTCATTACCCGCGAGAGGGTGCTCATAAATCCAGATTTTTGTTTTTCGACTTTGGGCGTGATTACTTCAACATCCGTCCCCATAGGATCTTACCTCCAATAATTGGATGTGAAGGGGCAAGGTATTGTGCCTTGCCCCTTCCTTTGTTACTCAATTGATTCTTTTATGAATTCACAACCTGGTCAAAAATTACTTGACGGTTACAAATTCAAATGCTGTGAAGGACGGAATTGCGACAACGAGAGGAACTACCACAGCTTCGAGTTTGCTGGCGCCAGCTTCCATAGCTGCAGCAACATCGGCTGGGACAGTGATGGTGTAGTAACCGTCTTCTACCAATTCGCCGGTGACAACACTGACGATTTGGCCAGTAGCATCATAAAGCAAGCCTTTGACCTCTTTGATCTGATCAGCTGGGTAAGCTTCACCTTCGAAGGTTACGAACACATCAAAGGCAAATTCACCACTCAGGACAACGCTGGCTTCACCATCAACTTCGATGGCTGCAACTTTTGGAGCCCCAAATTGTGCCCATTTATCGGACAGATCTGGATGATCAGCAAATTGTTTCAAGGTAGCTACTTTTTCGGTCAGGAATACTTCACTCAGAATGTAAGGACCGGTAGCGATGTTGTAGTGGCCGTATTCTGCAAAGAAGGCTTTAGCAGCTTCATAGCGGGCTGTGGCTTCTTCTGGTGTAATGTAAGCAGACAATACATTGGCGTAAGGAATATAACCATCACCAATGCTGGTATCAAGCCATTTAGAGACGATCTCTAAGCTGGGTCCACCAATCTGGCTGAACCATTCAACGGTTGCAGTTTCTGAGGATTTTGCTTCAGCTTTATCAGCAGAGAAAGCAAGTTCGCCGGCTTCGTCAGCGCGGGCAGCCATGGCCAGAACGTGCCAGGGGGCTTCACCGTAGCTGAAGGATGGCCACAGGGTGGTCACAATATCCAATTCGGCATCGGTCTGATAGGCATCGCTGTAGGACTCGATAACCAGAGGATTCTCGGAGATGATTTTGAAACCTTTGTAGTTAGCCAGAATTGCTTCGGCATTGGCTGCATAAGCTTCATCATAAATTGGAGAGGCTTCTTTACCCATATCGAGGGAAATAATCCATGAATAGAGCATGTCGCCCAGGTCAAGTGGTGAACCATCGTGCCATTTGACTGTATCGAACAGATCAGCTGGATAATAGATTACGCTCTTAACATTGGCGGTTGTTCCTTCGGGGAATTTTTCGGCTGCGGTAATGAAAGCCTGATTCTCAGCATCCCAGTCAACGATTGCATCTTCTGGAACAGCAATTTCAGGTTCAAAGCTTAAATCTACCCAATCCAAAGTCTTACCGACTGGTAAGCCTTCGCGGACGGTGACTTCAGCACGCTCAAAGCGCTGTGGCCAGTAAAGACCAGTGTGGGGATCGATCATGTATGCTTCACCCCAGGTGGCGCGACCGATTGCCTGATCGAATGCCCAGTTAGAACCAGCAATTGGGTTCCAGGGATCAACAAACAAATCAGGAGCACCCCATTTCAACTGACCACCTTCTTGGTCAGCTAAGCGAATGGTGTAAGGCCAAATCATGGAACCGTCTACGCCGGCTGCCAGGTCATAGGTTACCTTTACGCCATCGCGATAAGGTGTGAAGTTCTTACCATCAATTAACCAAATGTGAATGGATTCGGTCAATGCCATTTCAAGCATTTGAGCCAAAGCAGCATCACGTTCTTCGAGGGTTTCGAATTTGTTGTAAGCTAATTTGTCAGCTAAGATACCATATTCAGTTTCGATTCCGGTTGGGAATACCTGCCATGTGGATGAGAAACCATAGGCGGATTGTGGGGTATCAAAGAATTCAAAGTTGTCGCCTTCATCACGATCGATGATGGTGGCTGACCATGCACCGGTGTAGATATGCCACAAACCATCAGCTACGTTACCACCAACCCAGATGGGGGAGGCTTCGGATGATGTCTTGTATTGGCGATCGACAGCAAAACCAATGCTCTCTAATTGGGCAGCAACATAATCGCCAATCGGAACACGGGTACCGTCAGAGTCGGTTCTGATCAAGAAGATCAATTGAACCTGCTCGCCACCGAACATGTATTTACCATCTTCAATGGTCACGCCTTCAATACCAAGCATTACTTCATCCATCTGAGCTTTGGCTTGTTCTGGATTGTAAGCATATTTGGCTTCTAATCGGCGAACTGTTTCGGCCATCTTGGTGTAATCAGGCATGTTGGTGATGATGCTCCAGAATTTGGCAAGAGCGCCACCATTGTAGACTTCACGATTGATGTAATCGCGATCAACTAACCAGTTTAAGGCTTCACGAGCTTTGGCGAAATAGAAGGGGTTTACTTTACCGGTTGACTGATCAAAGACTGGTCCGTAGGTGTTGAAGGTTAATTCGTAATACAGACCGTTGCTTTGAGCATAGCTCAAACCAGCAGCTTCAATTTCGGGCAAAGATTTGGAAGACAAACCAGAGGCGTAGATATCAATAGCGCCGGCTTGGATTTGGGTTACCGCAGAGGCACTATCAACAACTGACACTACGATTTCATCCAACCATCCACCATGTCGGGTGGTACGGACTGGTTCTGGAGTCGGTTCGGCAGTTGGTTCTTCAACTGGTTCTTCAGGAGCCGCGGTCGGTTCCTCAACAACTGGCTCTTCCACTACAGGTGCTTCAGTGGCGGGAGCCGGTGTAGGTTGGCACGCTGCCAATACCATACTGGCAATGATAACCATACCTACTAACAACATAAGGGTATTTCGTTTCATTCTATTCTCCTCCTTAAAAATTTGGATCGAACGAGATGATTTTTCGCGCTGATGAAATACCATAAATTGCCAATAAGCTTTCTATTGGCTCAAAAATGGCGTCATCCCTCAACTTTCAATTTCATCAACACGATTTTGTGCTGTAAATATAGCATAAGGTGCCCGTATAGTCAACACATCACACGTTTTTTTGTGATATTTTTAAGAGGAATATCAGGTATTTTATTGAAAAAAAGCCCAAAAAAATTGAAAATTTCTATGGGGAAGAGCACAAATCCCCATAGCCAAAGCCTTCCAGTTTCCTTAAAACACTTCGTCCACTGACGTCCATTTCATCAAATCCACAGAAATCTATGCGACTGGCGGCTATTTTCAACTGATAATACAGAGGTAAAACCGGTAGGGCTTCATTAAACAAGCGTTGAATTTCTGCTTGAGAGGCCGCATCATCCAGTTTTGCATTTTGAGACTGTTGACAGGCCAGATCGTAATTCTGATCAGCATATCCGGTAATATTAGCCCCCGTCCAGAAATTTTCCTGATTGGGAATTTGTGTACTGCTGTACAGAAAACAAGGGTTGGTTCTGCCAGCCTGCCAGGTAAATTGTGCCAGGTCAAAATTCCTGCCAAATAAAACACCTTCCGGACCCTGTGCGTAAAGTTCAGTGGGATACACGTTTTGCACTACTACCTCAATGCCACAGGTCAGCAAAGAACTGGCGATATCTGCTGACACCATTTGCCTTAATTCCGATTGGGAAGTGATGTAATCCAGAACCAAAGGCGTTCCATCCGGTACATTAACCACACCCTGGGATATTCTGGGTGTGGCGGGATTATTATCATCATCTCGCCATCCAACCTGGTCCAGTAACATGCTTCCCATTTCGACATCATATGGGATGCTGGTCAGGCTGGGGTTATATGCTGGATGGGATGGTGGATAGAATGTGATCGGCACAGACGATCGATTCACAAAATAGCGATTGGCAATACTGACCCGGTCGGTACAATACGCGATGGCTGTTCGCATGCGCACGTCGCCAAACCAATCCGGACGATCGGTATCAAGTTGGTAACCATCATCATAACTGGCAGGAACAATACCAAAATCCAGATGTTCCCATTCGGGACCCTGACCAAAATAAGCTTTGATTTCTTCAAGGTTGCTGCGTTCCACCACATCAACCAGCTGCTGATCCAGTTCAACTGTTGCATCTACAAAATCACACTCATTGATTTCCAAGGCTTTCAAATTGCTGTCAGCATTGGGACCGAGGAATTTAAATACCAGTTTTTCAAATTTTGGTAAACCTTCACTGGTTCTGAAATAATTAGGATTTTTACTTAATTCGATGTGACTACCAGCTACCCAATTATCAATCTGATACGGACCCCAACCTAACGGTTTCTGGGTTGCGTCAACATTGGTTAGCAAATCTGCAGCACTGATGGAACCCCAGGCATGTTGCGGTATCGGGATCCAGAAGAAGTCTCCCAGGTGTGGCGTTGTAAATCCGGGCAGGCCTTTCCATTCTGTTTTTAATTCATCCAGCGCAACATAACTGGCTGTGCGTTGAATGTAATAGGTACTCACCGGAGAAGCAGGGTCGGCAGCGATCTGGTAAGAGAACACAGAATCATTTGCCGTGAGTGGTTGACCATCCGACCACAATAAGCCTGGTAGTAACTCATAGCGTAAAGTTTGTTGATCCATCTGAACG
>DAOUGX010000514.1:0-3184 GCA_034428855.1 Anaerolineaceae bacterium
CATCATGGAAAATTCTCTCGATTTTCACATAATCTACATCACTACCCGCTGCAATCGCCACATTTGCTGGTAAAGTCCATGGTGTGGTCGTCCAAACCAGGAATGATGTATCAGGTTCATCCAGTAGTCTCATTCGCACGAAAACGGATGGATCTTCTGCATCATCATAACCTTGTGCAACTTCATGGTCTGATAGTGGAGTCCCACAACGTGGACAATATGGAACTACTTTGAAACCCTGGTAAAGTAAATCTTTTTCCCAATACTGTTTCAAAATCCACCAGACTGACTCAATATAAGAGTTTTTAAAAGTTATGTATGCATCTTCCAGATCGACCCAAAATGCGATTCGATCGGTTAGTTTTTCCCATTCTTGAATATAAGTGAAAGCAGATTCCCTGCAGAGTGAATTAAATTTGTCAATGCCAAAATTTTCGATGTCCTGTTTGTTCGTAAATCCTAGTTGCTTTTCTACTTCAATTTCAACTGGTAACCCATGGGTGTCCCATCCACCTCTTCGGGAGACAAAATATCCCTGCATGGTCTTGTATCTTGGGAAAATATCCTTGAATGCACGAGCTAAAACATGGTGTACACCCGGTCTACCATTTGCTGTCGGAGGACCTTCATAGAACACATACTCTGGATTCCCTTTACGCTCGCTTAGAGTACGATGGAAAACATCATTTTCTTTCCAAAAAGCCAGGATGTTTTCTTCCATTTGATTGATATTTAATTTCGGTGTAACTGGTCGAAACATCGATCCTCCTTAAAAAAATTCTCGTCCTTATCTCAAGGACGAGATTAAATCCCGTGGTACCACCTTGTTTCTCACCATAAATGATGAGCACTTCGTTGGATGCATCATTTACCTGATAAATCCACACCATTGATAACGATTGGTGAAACCGTCGCACCTATTACTGTTATAAACAGGTTCAGATTGAAGCTCCGGAAGGATTTTGGGCATCCATGTCAACCCTGGCTTTCACTAATTCCAGGTTCGCTGATTGATTTTGAATGCTTACTCGTTTCCATCATTGCTTGTAAAGAATGATGCAAATCATACCAGAATTTCGTAGAAATTTCAATTCTGGGATCGTTTTTATTCAATTACAGGTGCTGGTGGTTTATCCAACCATTTTTGGACATAATGGGTGACAATCACCACCAGGAAAAGATACATCGCAACCAGCAACAAACCACCCACAACCCATTGTCCAAAAAAGGCTATTAATAAACCAACGATTAATATACCGGTGATTGAAATCATCAAACGTTCAAAATAGAAATTATTCTTTCCCTGCAACAAAGAAGAGCGATACATTAAAAAGATTCCTGCTGCTAGAAGAAATGTACCAGTCAGTAAAGCTAACAAGAAAAACTGATCGCTTTTCAGGAATGGCACATTAATTACCATTACCCCACAGGAAGCAGTGGTTAAGGCAACCCCTCGACTGCTGATAATATTGACTCTGAATAAAACAAATCGGTTCCAGGCTGCATCCTCTGGATAAATATACCAATGCAAAACTTCTGATTCACCGGGGGCTAATTCCAATGCCGTTTCATCGGAACCAACATAAATTACATACCCCAGAGATTTGTATCCTCTAACAAGCTTTTTTACATCTTTATCAAATTCATTGTCAATCCCAATTGAAATGACACCAAAATCATTTTTTGTGATCAGATTTGGACATAACAAATTGTATTCAGATCGATCTGCATGTGTTGCAGGCTGAAACATATAGCCTTCCAGGTCAGCCCAAACAGACCCGGTCCATAAAAATAAACCGATCAGGACACCCAGGGCAAAGAGGATAATTGACAGAATAAAAAGAAATTTCGTATTTTTCTTCATAATAATCTCCAGAATTATTTACGATGCAGAGTATATCATAAGCGTCATTTATGATTGGTCGAGATTATTTGATAATTTAATTACCAGATAACAGTGTTAATTATATTCTTCCCAAGAACGAAGAATTATTAATCAGTCTACTATCTCGTAAAATAAAGGCAGCGGTTCACATTTTTCTTCTTTTATTTGATGTGCTTGCCGAACCTTGTTCAAAGCAATTTTTAGTTTTTCCTGAGAATTTGCATGTATGGTAAACAGAGGTTCACCAGAAATCACGTAATCTCCAACTTTATGGTGCACAACGATACCCACAGCATGATCGACTGGATCGCCTTTTTTGGCTCGTCCAGCGCCGAGATCAACCGAAGTCTCTCCAATCATTCGGGCATCAATCCAATGCAAATATCCGTTTTGATCAGCGTTCGTGGTTTCGATAAAATTAGCTTTTGGCAATAAATCTGGTTGATCTATAAATTTAACATCCCCACCCTGGGCAATCACCATTTGGCGGAATTTCTCCCATGCTTTTCCATTTTTAAGAACATCTTCCACCATTTGGCGGGCTTGAATCAAATTTTTAGCTTTTTTCCCTAACATCACCAAATACGCAGCAGCAGACAAACAATGCTCCACAAAATCATTCGGTCCACCACCATGCAAAGTATCAATGGCTTCGAGGAGTTCTAATGCATTTCCGACTGCATTTCCCAATGGCTGATTCATGTCTGATAACATACAGACTGCTTTGCGACCACTAATTTTGGCTATGGATACGAGTAATCTCGAAAGGATTCGAGCATCATCTAGCGTCTCCATGAATGCACCAACCCCAACTTTAACATCCAGAACGATTACCTGTGCCCCACCTGCAATCTTCTTGCTCATAACCGAAGAGGCGATCAAAGGCATGGAAGGTACTGTTCCTGTGACATCTCTTAATGCGTACATTTTGCCGTCAGCAGGCGCTAAATCACCACTTTGTCCAGACAGAACGATACCAATATTCTTCAATTGATTTTTAAATTCTTCCTGGGATAAATCAACTCGGTATCCAGGAATGGATTCCATTTTATCCAGGGTTCCTCCACTAAATCCCAATCCTCGACCGGACATTTTTCCAAATGGCAAACCACAAGCTGCAACCAATGGTTCAACAACAAGAGTGGTTTTGTCGCCAACGCCACCTGTAGAATGTTTATCCAGACAAATATCAACCACATCTGACATATCGAGAATTTCACCTGAGTGAGCCATCGACAAAGTTAAATTTGTGGTTTCCTCATCAGTCATACCATTTAACAATACAGCCATTGCCCAGGC
>DAOUGX010000515.1:0-5087 GCA_034428855.1 Anaerolineaceae bacterium
CATTTTCTCATCTTTTCACAATAGCCGGCATAGCCAATTTTTGATGTTATAATGTTGCCTACATTTAAAAAAATACAATTTAGGTAAATAAAATAAAGAATTAATGAACAATATTGTTTACCATGAAAATCGAAGAAGAATAGAGCAATTCATTTTGAGGGTACTCATCATCCTGAGCATTCTGCTTTCAATTAGTCCTCAAAACACAAATCCGGTTTATGCCCAAAATCCAAATGGCGGTATGAAGGTGTATTTACCTTTGATTTATAAGAATCCTGTACCTACCTGCCCGGATGGACCTGATCAGTGGTTGTGTCACTATAATCTTTACCGTACTATTGTCGGGGTGAATCCAGTCGCTCAAAATGTTAATTACAATTATGGGCTGGATTTGCATACCGCCTATCTGGTAGCATGTCCTCAACAAGTTAATGTGAGTGCCCATACTGAGACGGTATGCCCCAATCTGGCAACGCCAACTGGCGATGATGCTGGCCGGACCAGTAATATGGCCTACTTACTGGGTGGAATGGGATTAACAGTAAAAGGATCGATTGATTTGTGGATGGCAACCCCCAACCATCGTTATAATATGTTGAACCCGTATCTTTTAGAGAGCGGATTCAGTCATACCTGTGAGCTTAATAATTGTTTTTCGGGATTAAATGTTCTGAAAAGCTTAAATTTTTCGTCAAAAATCGGTATTAATAATTTTCAGTATCCGGCTGACAAACAACAGAATATTACACCTATAAAATTTCCAATTACCTGGGGGTTTTATCTTCCATTGACGACTGGTTTAAATGACAATGATGAAGTTCGGTATGTGTCTGCTACAATTTTTGATGAAAATAATGGGAAACCCGGTTTTTCGGTCAATCAACCCAACCGTTCAGATGGAAGTTATTTTTACTTCAATCAGGTAGTGATAACTCCGAATAATGATTTATTACCAAATCACACCTATCGGGTTGAAATGACAGTCAATTTCAGGGGAACCAATTATTCCAAATCCTGGAGTTTTACTACTGCTCCATAATGAAAATTAATTTGACACATTTGTCATAATTTTCACAATTTTTACTTGCGTATTTTACGAAAGTGGTATAATATATACAAGTTGAGTACCTGGGTGCCCCCCTCACCCCGGTACTCAGCGTTTTAAAGGGGGATTTTTTGTTCTGCACCTGGCACTTGTATTTTTCCATGGGATGATTATTATGGAGGTGAACCATCACAAGGAGTTTGGTATGACACCTCGTAACAAATTTCGTTTATTAGTACCTGGTATTGTAATATTTATTTTGACTGCATGTATTTTTTCCAACAATGGTGAAGCTACAGAAACACCAATGGTGGAACAAACAAATGCGCCAACCAATGAACCGATTGAAATTGATACAGCAACAAACCAGGTCGAGCTCTCAGTTTCAATTTTCTTAGTTGCCATTGAAGATAAAGGTATCTCGGGCAAGAAAATTGGTTGTGATGATAGTCTGATCCCGGTGGATATCAAAACTTCTTCCAATTTCCCTGCACCCTGGAACGCATTGCAGGCTTTGTTGTCCTTTGATCAAACTTATTATGGCGACTCTGGATTGTATAATGCCCTGCATCAATCCAAGCTGGAGATTCAATCTTATGAGGTAAAGAATGGGAAAGCTAAAGTCTATCTGCAGGGCGAATTGATGCTAGGAGGAACCTGTGATAATCCCCGGGTGGAAGAGCAAATCATGGGAACCATTCTACAAGCCGAGGAACTCGAGGAGGTAGAGGTGTACGTGAATGGTGTGTTGTTACAGGAGGCGCTTTCACTGAAGTAGAAAATTAGCTGATTGCTAATAGCTCATAGGTAATAGGTCATAGGTGATTGAAATAATCTGAATCAGGATAATGAAAGGTGATTATGATGGTCTATGATTAAAAAATTGTAGACTACCATAAAATCAAAAAAATCTGATCGGACAATTGCAGTACAATCTAATCAGGTGACCTCATGACCTGGTACAGATCCTTACACCACTACCCCTATCTTTTTTATCATTATGTGCTGCAAAGTAACAAACCGCTTTTAGCGAGTTTTAAATTAACTTACCGGTGTAATCTGACATGTCAGCAATGTCCTTTTTATTGTATGCAGGCGGAGGATTTGCGATTTGACCAGGTTATGGATATTTTGGATAGATTGTATCAGCGTGGTAATCGCCTTTTGGTTCTGGAGGGAGGAGAACCCATGCTGTGGAAAGACGGCAAACTTTCCATTCATGATGTAGTGGCAGCGGCACGCAAGAAATTTTTCAGCGTGGGTATGACCACCAATGGAACGTTGCCATTGGATGTGGCAGCCGATACATTATGGGTCAGTATGGATGGGTTGGAAGCGACCCATAACGCCTTGCGAGGTGCATCAATCTTTGGACGGATAATGGATAACATCCAGCACAGCAACCATCCACGATTGTTTGCTCATGTCACCATTAACGCGACCAATGCAGGTGAGATTCCGGATTTAATTCGATTTTTAAACGATAAAGTACGCGGGATAACCATTCAGTTCTATTATCCTTACCAGCAAAAGGATGACTTATTCCTGGATTTTGACCAGCGCGAACAATTATTGGAGAAGATCATATTCCTCAAGCAAAAAGGTTACCCAATTCTCAATTCATATGCTGCTTTGAATGCCCTGAAGAGAAATACCTGGCGATGTGATGATCGCTTGATCGATAATGCCAACCCGGATGGCAGCATCACCCAGGGTTGTTATCTGAAGAACAGAGCTGATATTGACTGTACGAAATGTGGTTTCTCCCCGCATACCGAGATCTCATTAGCCTGTCAGATGAACCTGCAAAGCATTATGGCTGGCCTAAAAATCTTCTTTTAATGAATCGATTATCAAACATAATTGCCCAACTCATTGGATGACTTTATTCACCAATCCATCTGTGATTCTTCCTAAAAAATCACAATTCTCATTTAAAACATTTATAATGGAAACAATTACTGATCAAAAAGGTGAATAATGGTTTATTTATTGGTTGTTTCCATCATTTGGGCTTTTTCATTTGGATTGATTAAAAATGCGTTGGCGGGTCTTGATGCCAATTTCATCGCAGCCGCCAGAATATTGGTGGCTTTGCTGGTCTTTCTACCCTTTATCCGCATCAAGGGATTAAATAAACAACAGATGGGTTCCTTAATTCTGGTAGGCGCTGCTCAATATGGGATTATGTATATTGCCTATAATTATTCCTTCCAATATTTGAAGGCCTACGAGGTGGCACTTTTCACCATATTTACTCCCATCTATGTCACATTGATCAATGATGCCTTCCGCAGACGCATGCATTGGGTGAGTCTTTTGGCAACAGTTCTTACGGTGGTTGGAACTGCGATTGTCCGACGTGGAGGAGTGATCGAATCAGACATTCTGACTGGCTTCCTGATTGTGCAAATTTCCAATCTTGGGTTTGCGTTTGGACAGGTCTATTACCGTGAAATTATGGCGACGTTACCTGCAGGCAAGTATGATAATCTCAAGGTGTTTGGGCTCCTCTACCTGGGAGGTTTTCTGACCGCCGGAATATCTGCGGCCATTTTCACTCCCTGGGAAGCGTTTGTCATTTCCAACCAACAAATCATGGTACTGCTTTACCTGGGTGCTATCGCCTCAGGCTTGAGTTTCTTCTTGTGGAACGTTGGTGCACGCAAGGTGAATGCCGGAACTCTGGCGATCTTCAATGATCTGAAAATTCCAATGGCAGTCATTGTTTCGATCGTTTTCTTTGGTGAACAAGCAAACTGGTTCAATCTACTGATCGGTGGTGGTATTGCAGTAGCCGCATTATTTTTGAATGAATGGTACATGAAACGGCAGAATAAGGTAAAGACTGTAGCAGTTTCCTGATAAGTCAAAGCAGGCGTCCAGTGAACCAGTTTTAACTGGACGCGCTATGATAACGGCGAATTCCTAGGTGAAACAACCAGGATGCCAGCAAGAAGACCACCGCAGCCACACACAAGCTGAGAATTACCATCCCGAATCCGATTTGACCACTGAGGGCTTGTGCAGGGATGGTGGTGATTAATCCAATGGGAATGATCCATGTGAGCAGGATACGGACTAACGTTGGATAAATACCAATCGGGTAGCGAGCCAGTTGGAAGAGTGAATCAAATACCCATGTGATCATGAAACCCGGGCTCCAGAAAGCTAAAGCGCTCAACCCGAGCAGCAGTGAATAGATGATAAGAGTACCTGCAAGTAGTGCCAGAGCAAAGTAAAACCAATTGATCCAGGTGATTGGGTCTGTGCTCTGAGTGGCTGCAAAGATCAGCACACCGATCCCAAGCAGGAGATCAAGCAAAGAAAAGAAGCGCCAGATCCTGAAAGTTACCAGAAACTGAATATTCACGGGGCGTATTAAGCTGAAATCGAAGTTGCCATTCCAGATTTCCTGTCCCATGCCCACCAGTGTTTCCAGACTGGGGCCAATAAACAGATTTCGAATTGCACTGACAATCAGATAAACCGCCATCACACCCAGCGTTGAGCTGAAAGTCCACCCATTCAGATTCTCGATCTGGCTGAACAGGATCAGGATGGCGGCTACTGCCACTCCCAGGTTGAGAAAAGAATGTAAAAGATTGATCCAAAAATTGGCTCGATAAGCCAGATCCTGTTGTAAAGAGGCGCGCATAAAACTTTTGATCAGTTGAAATGAGTACATATCATCCTCCGATAGCGCTATACCGCTGTAAACCTTTTTTGTATAAGACCCCACTTAGAACAGCAGCGATGAATAACCAGGATGCCTGAATCATGAGACCAACGCTAATTTGTTGGTGAGTGAGATTAGCTGTTAAGATTTCAACCGGAAAACCAACCATGTAGCGAAAGGGGAGAATTTGCGCCAAAGACTGGAAAAAACCAGGCAATAAGGTTACCGGAGCGATCATCCCGGAGAATATAAAAACCAGAGAATCCTGTAAGGCTAATAAAGCGTCTGCCCGGGTAGCCCAAAATGCCAGCATCGCAATCCATAATCCCCAAAGAAACCGTAAAGCCCAGGCGAATAGTAATG
>DAOUGX010000516.1:0-1524 GCA_034428855.1 Anaerolineaceae bacterium
ACCTGGAGTAAACCGAAGCCGCTGATTGCTGTGGCAGGTAAAACTTTTTTTGACCATGTTTTAGGACAATTTGATACTCTGCCGAAGAATTTTGATCCTGTATTTATTTTTATTGTCGGACCCAATCAACAGGAACAGGTAGAGGCTCATTTAAGAAAATTCCACCCAGAAAAAAAATACCATTTTGTTTTGCAAGAGGATATGCGCGGGCAGTCGCATGCTCTGTATCAGGCACGTGAATTTCTTCAAAATGGTCCTATGTTGATGACTTTTTCTGACACACTCATCGAAACAGATTTGGCGCTGCTGAAGGATAAAAAACTTGAATCCGCTGTGTGGGTGAAACCCGTACCGGATCCGCGACGGTTTGGGGTGGCTGTCATCAAAGACGATGAAACAGTTATTAAATTGGTGGAAAAACCGGAAAGCATTGAAAATAATCTGGCGATGGTAGGTTTTTATTATTTTTCTGATGGCGGAAAGTTAATCCATGCTATCGAAGAGCAAATGCAGCGCAATATCACCCTGAAGAATGAGTTTTTTCTGGCGGATGCTGTCAATCTTTTGCTGGAAATGGGGGTGGAAATGCGAGTCCAGAGGATCAATGTCTGGCTGGATGCTGGTATACCAGCAGCTGTTCTGGATACCAATCGATACTTGTTAGCACACGGAAATGCAAATAATGAAGCCAAACAGGGAGATCAGGTTGCCATTGTTCCACCGGTTTATATCCACCCGAGTGCCATAATCAAATCTGCAGTTATTGGGCCATATGTGTCGGTTGGAGAAGATTGTAAGATCGAAAATGCAGTGTTACGAAATTGCATCCTGGAGAGCGAGGTGGAGGTCAGCAATTCTATCCTGGAAGAATCCATCCTTGGTCATCAGGTCAAGGTGCAGGGACACTTTAGCAGTCTTAATATCGGCGATAATTCATCGGTAAAAATTTAACATTCAAAAGCATAATTTTTTTTCTACTCAAGGAGACTTAATGAAACCTTCCTATCTGTCACAACGTGTTTCTGGTTTGAAACCATCGGGGATTCGAAAATTTTTTGATATCGCTGCCTCAATGGAGAATGTAATCTCTTTGGGAATTGGGGAACCGGATTTTGATTCTCCACCCAGTGTTATTCAAGCGGGAATACGTGCTTTAAAGGAAGGTCATACTCATTACACCTCTAACGCTGGTATCATCGAATTGCGTAATAAACTGACTGCCCACTTAAACATGTTATATGGAATTCAATATGACCCGAAAGATGAAGTGATCATCACGGTCGGTGGTTCGGAAGCTCTCTATCTGGCTGCCACAGCCTTATTAAATACCGGTGATGAGGTGATCATTCCAACTCCTTGCTTTGTTTCCTACCAGGCACAGGTGGTTTTGGCAGATGGTGTTCCAGTGGAGATTCCCTGCCGCATGGAGGATAATTTTAATGTTGATCCTGCTGCGATTGAAGCTGCCATCACCCCACGGACGCGGGCAATTTTGCTCGGGTTTCCCAATAACCCGACCGGTGC
>DAOUGX010000517.1:0-1638 GCA_034428855.1 Anaerolineaceae bacterium
CGTACCTGGTCATCCAATTCAGCAATCCGATCCCCCACTGTGCGCATATTGGCTATCTTTTCCTGGCGTTCCGACTGGTCTTTACTATTTCCGATCTCCTTGGAAACCCGATTTCGTTCTGCTTTCAGAGTTTCCACTTCCAGTAAGAGATTGCGGCGTTTTTCATCCAGGTTTACAAGGTCAGCCACCACATTAATGTCCATATTTCTTTTGGTAAGGGAGTCCACCACAACCTGCGGATTTTCTCTGATTAAATTGATATCTAACATTTCGTCTCCTTTTGTAAACATGAGTCCAATAAATAATCCTCACCCGTGCAGGACGAGTGAGGACCCGTGGTGCCACCTGCTTTCATCATGATGGAATTCATCATAACCTTAATAACTGATAACGGAGTTGCCGGCCTTCTTACGGTCATTTGACCCCTGCGAAGGCAACCTGCCCTTAAAAGGACAACCGGGGTGGATAGACGCATTTTTGCCAGGTCTCAGCTTATACTGGCTCTCTGTAAAGGAGCGATTAAGCCCCGGGTAAGTCTTTATAGTGCGATTATACTGAAACCAAAATCACTGTCAAGAGGTTGCCCGGAATGGACCATTTTTGGCTACAATAGAATTATGTCAGTTTCACTCATTTCCAGAAACACTCCCGATTCTCATGCAGAGATAAACGAAAACAATCATCTAATAATGACCATACCAGGCGGACGTAAAGGGAAATATCGATGGGCACAATTTGATGATTATTTACATCGATTACGAAGAAACTTCGCCTGGCATTCTCCCTGTCGTCTCGAGCTGCAGGCACGCTGTAACCAGCAGTATCATCCGGGAACCTGGGGATTTGGATTCTGGAATGACCCTTTCAACACCAACTTAGGAATAAGCGGCAGTGTCAGACGCTTTCCAGCGTTGCCCAATTGTGCCTGGTTCTTTTATGCCTCTGAACACAATTATCTCTCCTTTCATGACCATCTTCCAGCAAAGGGATTACTGGCTGCTACATTTTCCTCTCCGCGCATTCCTCCCCTCTTATTAGGCTTTGGATTTCCATTAATTCCTTTAATGTTTAACGCGCTTCTGGCAAGATTTATCCGTCGGATTTGTAGAATTTTCATAAAACAGGATGCGGTCCAATTATCGATTGATGTAAAAGAATGGCACCACTATCAAATCGATTGTCAAAAAGATAAATTAGTTTTTGGTGTTGACCATCAAACAATTCTGGAAACTTCCACAAGCCCAAAAGGACGTCAAGGTCTGGTTTTGTGGGTCGATAATCAATATGCTGCTTTTCCTCCAAATGGCCAATTGTTATTTGGAACATTAGCATCGGAGTTCTCCACTACATTGGAGATTGCTAATCTACGTGTAGAATGAAAAAAATCAAAGGAATGTCCTTTGATTTTTTATTCATGATGAAATAACTATTAATTGGTTATAGAATCCATAATCGTAAAAAAACTTCGAGGATCAGACCTGACATCAAAAACATTCCATATCGCCGGTTATGATAAAAAGATATAGCTGAAAACCAGAGCGGCCAGATACTGGGATCATATTCAGCCGGACAGTTTTCCGGTTTTGGCTCCTTATACATTGCCCAAACCCGTGGAATGGCTGTTAGACCTGCCAGAAC
>DAOUGX010000518.1:0-3223 GCA_034428855.1 Anaerolineaceae bacterium
GCTCAGGAATTGGCTGGCTTGGCTGGAATAGAGCTTGGTGAATTGCAGAATATCAATGTGTATTCAAGTGGCAACCCACAACCTGTATATGATGCCAAGGGTGGCGGATACTCTGCACAAGCTTCAGCAGCTCCGATCGCATCAGGACAAATGATCATTTCAGCAGATGCAAATCTCGTATATGGTCTGAAATAATCGAGAAATGGTTTCAAATTGAGGTCCTGGAAAGGGCCTCTTTTTTGTTTAAAAAAACCAGATGATCAAATAATAACTAATACAAACTGCCCATACCCAGGTATCAATTCTATCCATTGCCCCGCCATGTCCTGGCAATAAGTTGCTGGAATCCTTGACTTTTAAAAATCTTTTGAACATGCTCTCTCCCAAATCTCCGAGGGGAGTTATGATGCTCAATATACCTCCCAGAATGAGTCCATTTAACATGTTGATGTCGGGATTTAATTGATTAAACGCTAATCCAACCAGCATTCCACCCACTAAACCCAGAAAAACTCCTCCGAAGTACCCTTCCCAGGATTTCTTGGGACTGGTTCTGGGGGCTAATTTATGTCTGCCAAATCGACTTCCGATAAAATACGCACCACTATCCGCAAATGCGATGATTGCTATCGCCAATAATAGCCACCATTTCCCGAGAGGTAGCAACATGATCGAAATAAAAAAACTACCCATCCATCCGAAGTAAAGAATGGCAGTGAGCGTGAGAGCAAAGTCGATCGGAGCTGGTTCTCTGCCTGATTCAAATTTTAATGCATGGAATGCCATTGCAATCAAAAAGGATAAAGAAAGTAACAAATCACTGTGTGTGAATTCAAACAAAAAACGAAAGATTACCAGAAGAAAAACGGTAGTCAAAATAATTAATGTGTTTGGCTGATACCCACTTTTATGAAAAATATGAGTAAATTCTCGCGCTGCAATAAGAAGGATCAGGGAAATAAATGCAAAATAGAACCACCCTCCCAGAAAGATTGCTGATAAACCTAAAATAAGGAGGACAACAGCGGTTTTGATACGAGTTAAAAGCATTTCAGGCTAATCTTCCTGACAAGGAATTACTAAACCATATCTGCGTTCTCTTTGTCCGAAGTCAATTAAAGCTTTTTTTAATTCATCCCGATTGAAATCAGGCCATAAAATTGGTGTTATGTACCATTCAGAATACGCTGATTGCCAGATTAAAAAGTTACTGATCCTCATCTCACCAGAAGTGCGGATAATTAAATCAGGATCAGGTATGCCCGCGGTGAAAAGATAATTTCCAACAATATCATCGCAAATTTCTTCAGGTTTTAAACCATCCTCAATGATTCGTTTTATCGCGCATACGATTTCATCCCGACCACCATAGTTCCAGGCAATACAAACGGTCAACCGGTCGTTGTCTTTGGTCAGGTCGATTGATTTCTTGACTTTTTGGCTTAATACAGGATCCAATCTCTCTAAGCGACCAATGTGCACTAATTGCACCCCTTGTTGATGAAGTTCATTTAGCTCCTGATCGATGACATCCTCAAGGATATGCATCAGACCATCCACCTCATCAGCAGGACGACCCCAATTTTCAGTTGAAAATGCATAAATGGTTAAATACTGAACCCCGAATTCAACACAAGCTTTTATGATTTCCCTTAGATTCTCGGTACCTGCCCGATGACCAGCAAGTCGAGGTAAACCTCGTTTTTGAGCCCATCGGCCATTTCCATCCATGATAATGGCTACGTGGGTTGGTATTCTTGTAAGAAATTCTTCGTGAGAGTTTGATTTTTGATCCATTAATTTTTTATACTTCCATAATTTCGTCGGTCTTTCTTGAACCGATCGAATCTATTTCAGTTATATACCGATCTATTACTTTTTGCAATTCCTCTTCTGCTCGTTTTAAATCATCCTCGGAAATTAATTTTTCTTTTTCAAAGTCCCTTAAGTCTTTAATTATATCTCGACGGACATTTCTGCAAGCTACTCTGGCTTCTTCCAGGCGATTATTGGTAACTTTAACCAAATCCCGACGTCGATCTTCGGTTAAAACTGGCAAATTCAGGCGAATTACTTTTCCATCATTATTCGGTGTTAATCCCAAATCTGAGGCGATGATCGCCCGTTCAATGATTTTTATGGTAGAAGCATCAAAAGGTCGAATCATGAGTTGACGAGGTTCGGGAACGCTGATCGTTGATAATTGGTTTAAATGGGTTGGAACTCCGTAATATTCAACCTGAAGTTTATCAATCAACGCAGGGTGAGCCCGTCCAGTGCGAATTCCATTTAAATCTTCTTCCAGACTGTTGATGGCTCCTCTCATGCGTGTTTCGGCATCTTTGATAGTTTCTTTAATCACGGTGACCTCCTCATTAAAGTACGGTTTTTTGAATCATTTCTTAATTTTAACGTATTTTCAGATTTGAACATAAGAAAAAGCCAATAATAATTAGTTTTATTTATGAGATTACATTGTTATTAAAATTTGCCTCTTGACAAAGTAAGAATATTTGTTCTATAATAGAACAAATATTCTGGAGGATCAAATGGCTAACGCTACTTTTCGTCAAACATTGTTAAAAGAAAAATTTAACCAGATTGATTTGGTAAAAAGCCATCATTCGATTCATTCGGATGCAGATTTTTCATTTGATTTGATGATCAAACAACACCCCAATGTGCCGGATGGTATTGCGATATTGGGTAAAGCCGGAAAAATGCCAATTCTTTTTGATTTGAGCGATCCCAGACCTGGTTCAATCCTTGTAGTCAACGATCACCTGCCTTCTATCAGAAAATTCTTTACGGTCATCATGAGATCAATAATTGAATTTTCTCATTCGTCAGGTGTTCAATTTATTACAATCAGTCACTACCCAGATAAATGGATGGATACTATTCAGGGTTTTGATCCGCAATTCGTGTTTTGTGCTGGAGTTTCCGGAGAATACGAGAAAAGCGCGGAAGATTGGATTTTTTATCTTGCAAAAAAAGCTGAAGATCGTCGATCTGGTAAGAATAATGGTCCTGCAGCTATTTTATTTTTAGATGATTGGAATTTGATTAACAATTTTGATATAAAAACCAAATTAAATTTTGAGTGGTTAGTTAAATATGGTGCTTCCGCAAGAATATGGGTCATTTCAGGTTTAGATGTAAGTAAAGAAAACGAAATTCATCCGAATTTGAATCTTTTTAAAACAAAAATATTTGGATACAT
>DAOUGX010000519.1:0-3836 GCA_034428855.1 Anaerolineaceae bacterium
ATTACGTCCAGAAATGAACCGGGCAGATTATGATACCTGGGTGAACCCCATAGTTCCCTTAGGATTTAATGGAAATCCAGATAAATTTCGTCTGGCGGTCATGAACAAGTACAACAAAGAGCTCATTGAAAGTCGATTTAATTCACGCATTTCGCGCCTGCTGTCCGGACTTTACAAACGAGACGTGCAGGTTGAAGTTATTGTGTCCAACTCTTTTCTGCCAGAGGATTCACACCAATCTACCGAAGATAATGAAAAAACAGAACAAAAGGAATTCAAACAATCTTCTACCAAAAGGAAGAAAAATTCCGAAACCAATGCAGAAAGTTTTGAAAAGGAAGAAGATTTCACAGCAATTCGAAATCGAAAAGCGGTACTGCAACAAGCGTATGGTGATGAACGAGCCAATATCATTCAACCGGACAAAGGTATATTTGTCACCAAATATTTTCTTGAAAATTGGTTGCCATTATTAGGGCATTCAGCTCTGGTGGTAATCATGGTGATTAGAAAGCTCTGTTACTGGAATTGGTACACCGGTGAAAAAAGAGATGTTCTGGATACTGAAATGGGGGAGATAGCAAATGAAGCTTGTGTAAGCATCCGTACACTGAAAACCATTTTAAAAAATGACCTGATAAAACGCTATTTTATTCGCTACACGGTTCGACGGGTCATGACTCCGAATGGTATACGTACCGCCGGTATTCATTTGCAGATCAGGATGGATGATCCTATGACACCTGAAGATCAGGAGCGATCAGATAAAATTGAAAGTGGTTCCTGGTATTACCCCGAATTTGAAGATGAAAGTGAAGACTACGATTTGTAATATAGGATCAAAGGTCAGTGTGTCAAGTGCTTTTAATTGAGTAGGGCGAGATCCTGAGCTTGTTCAGCGGTTATGTCTATTAATTTTCGTAAAACTGCATTTTCACGTCGATACAGTCTCTCCACTGTGTGACAAATTTCCAGGGCAGATTCAGCTGAAAGAGCGGGCTGCTTTTCATGTGCTGGTATCTGTAAAAGTGATGCAGCCAAAAAGATCAATGTAAAAGGATCATCAGGCATCTGAATTTGATTCAGATCAACCTCCATATCATCGAGACGATTGATTGTATGCAAATAGAATTGAACCTGATTTCTTAAATGTCGAATCCGCCGGTAAACATCCAATGGACGTCTGAAATCGATTGGAAACTCCTCAATTTCAGCGGTCAGATATGGGTTTTCATCACTCAAAGATTTGATCCGAAATCGTTTTTCACCAATGATGGTCAGGTTAAAGCAACCATCTTTCAAAGGTTCAGCTTTGATAATCCTTGCAGAAGTTCCAATGGCATGTGGTTCAGCCAAAGGACCCAAAGCCTCCATACCACGTTTAATCAATACCACTCCAAATACCGGTTCCTGATTCATCAATTGATTTACCATCAATTTGTAGCGGCTTTCGAAGATATGCAATTGCAATGGCATACCTGGGAATAACACAGTATTTAAAGGAAAGAGAGGTAGTTGATTGGTCGTCATTACACTAATTCTATTTTCCTTCCTGGATTAATCCATTGCTTATATAACGTTATTACGATAAACCTGTCATAATTTGTCATGAGGAAACTCATGAGATGAAATCAGATTCAAATCTCTTAAAGATGTTATGAAGTAAACCTGGATAGGGAAAAGAAAATTGAAGAAACTATAAAGTCAGGTGAATGAAAAACGATTTTTCTCAATATTAAAAAGTCATATATTACTTTATCTCCATTAGAAAAACTTACTTGATTTTTCTAATACTTCATTTAGATCGTCGAATCCTCGAACATTTCCTATGTTGAATTTTCTGTCACTTGTATAATTTTATCAACATCAGATATTTTTTTAAATAAGAAACAGGAGTAGACAATGTTTTTATTAGGGATTATTGGAATTATGCAAGTTTTGTTTTTTCCTGGTCTGATTTTAAGAAAATTAGTTAGGTTTCCAAATGAATTATTGATGAATATAGCGTGTGTTGTTGCAAGTTCTTTGATTATTAATTACTTGATAGTATTTTTTTTGACTTCAATTGGAGTTTTTACTACATGGCTATGCATCATAATATTGTTCGTTGAGCTTTTTATTCTAAGTAAAATATATTGGAATTTTTTAATTTCAATAAAAATTGACTTCAGCTTTGTTGCAATTTGGAATAAATTAATTCAGACAATTCAAGAATTATTTCCATTAATTGACTACACTCATCACAAAAGATTTCACTTAGCAATGAGATTATTCTTCACGTTTGTCTTTTTTGTAGCATCATTAGTTGTTATAGATTGGATATTTGGTTTCTTAACTTATAACATTGGAAGAGTTTTTGAAAATTGGGATGCGGTGGTCTCCTGGAACCGTTGGGCAATGGATTGGTTTCAAAATACTTTTCCAAAATCAACACAAGATTATCCTCAATTAATTCCTATAAGTTGGGCAATGATCTATAAAATTACTGGCACAAGTAATATCCAATTTTTTGCCAAAGGAATTATGCCTTTTTTTCCTTTACTGATTATTTTATTAATTTTTTCCCTTGGCCTAAAGACCAAACAATTTGGATATTTTATTGCAGCAGTCATTATCCGATATTTATTTAAAAGAATTGTTGGTGAACATTTAATTTCAGGTTATGTTGATCTTACTTTGACTTTTTTTACTTTACTTTCGGTAATAATGCTCTTTTATTTACATAATGAAAATAGTCCTGATGAAAAGAAACGTCTCTACTTATTTTCAGTATTTTTTGCCTCAGGGGCTGCTGTTACGAAACAACCAGGTTTGTTTGTTCTTGTGGTTAATATCATCGTTGGATTTTTTATGATTAATGGTTTTAGAAAAATCATAATAAATAAAAAAAATCTCAACTGTTATTTATCAATAATTTGTTTGGTATTGATTATTGTCGTGCCATGGTATGGTATGAAATTATTTGAATTCATAGAAGGAGTTGATACATCCCATTTTCTTAATCCTATAAGCGACACAACACAATCTTATAATTCAGAGAATATTTTTGCGTTATTAAATTTAGGACTGAGATCATTAGGAAATCCATTTTATGTTTCATTGTTAGTATTACCATCATTAATCGTAATAAATAAATTTTGGAGATTGGTAGGTTTATATTTAGTCGTTCCTTATGCAATAATTTGGGCAATTTATGCCAGTTATGACACTCGTAACTTTTCCCTTGTAATTCCATTGATTGCAATTATAGTAGGTTTGGGGTTTCAAGGAATTTTTGAAGTTTTATTAGAAATAATTTTTAAAACAAAAATTACAAAAGTCCCAATAATAACAATACCTGTTATTCTATTAATCATAATTGCATTTGGGAGTATATTATTTCCAAACGAAAAATTACTGGATTTACAAATTCAAAAACAAAAACAAATTTTTAGTCCAAGTCTCAATTCTCAATTATATGATTTTATTGATGCAAATGGCTTAAAGGGTGAGATCTTAACCAATTATCCATTGGAATATTTACCGGAATTAAATGGAATTCAAGTTGTTTATAATTTCAAAGATTTGGATTTATTAATTGAATTAATACAAAAAGAAAATATCCACTATTTGTTATATCCAGAGAATTCCGATGAAACTGTGCTTTCTTGGATTGAAGCAGAAAAAAATTCAGGAAAAATTAATATAATATTTACGAATTCTGATTTTATTCCTTATACTTTTGCTGAAATAAAAAAATAAAGGTTTTAGTTTGAATTTTGAATTTTATAACCCTTGCCTTATCAGCATGATATCCTTCATAATTCTTTCAATTTAAAAAATGGATTACTGGTGAT
>DAOUGX010000520.1:0-8618 GCA_034428855.1 Anaerolineaceae bacterium
AATTTTCGCGGATGTGGTCAATAATGGAGTTTACATCTTGTTTGGAAATATCCGAACCATAAAACAAAGTTAATCTTTCTCTTTCATCCAAATTTACTCGTTTTAATATCTCAAAACAAGCATTTTCTATAGAAGGTGAGGAAGAAATCAATTCAGAATTAAATAAAGCGATTGCTTCCCCTTCCTTGACATTTACACCGTTAATTTCAACAGACCTAGTTGCAACAGTAATCTCCCCGGTATCAACTTCTGTAATTGCTTCTTTCATCTCCTCAAATATTTCATCTAAATCACCAAACGGATCTAAACGTAGCATTGCGGATAAGCCTTGTGGAATGGTTTTGCAAGGTAGTACTTCGACTTGCTTAACTGTTGCTTCTTTCGCAGATTTGGCTGCAAGAAATATATTTTTGTTGTTTGGGAGAATAATAATCTTATCTGTAGGCAGATTTTCGAATGAGTGTAAAATCTCCTCTGTACTGGGGTTCATTGTTTGGCCACCCTGAACAATTGCAGCCGCACCAAGGCTAGCGAATATTTGTGAGAGACCAAATCCCGGTGATACTGCCACGACAGCAACCTGTCCTGGTTCCACTGTATTAAGATTTAATTGTTTTTGATGGTTAGCTTCTTTTTGCTCCATTTGATCAATCAAATTTTCAATGTAAACTTTCGTGATTGTTCCTAAATTCATCGTGTAATCAATAGGTAAGTATCGATTTTCAGTTGGAACATGTATGTGCATTCTGTACATACCATCGCCTTCACCAACTTGAATCGAAGTTCCCATTTCTGTTAGGTCTGAATAGAAAATTTCCAGATTTAATGGATTTGATGGGCGGAAATCTACGATTACTTCATAATCCTGACCAGGTTCAATTTCTTCCATATCGTTACCTTCCATCAAAGCGAGAGGTTGGACTAATTTAGTTGTTGCTGTTTCTAAAGATTCGCCTCGTAAGAATTTCAAAAATCCTTCAAGAATGATGAAGAAACCTTTTCCACCTGAATCAACAACCCCAGCCTGTTTCAGGATGGGCAATAGTTCGGGGGTATTTTGAACCGATTTATCTGCAGCTTTAACTATATAATCAAGAAATTCTTCAAAATCTTCTGTTTTTGTGATGATTTCGGAGCTAGCCAATGCAACATCTTTCGCTACGGTGAGAATAGTTCCTTCGACAGGGCGTACAACACCTTTATAAGCTGTGTTTTTTGCTTCCGTCAAGGCGTTTGAAAAATCAACCACATTCATTGTCTCGAGGTTATCTAATGCTCGCGAAAATCCTCTCCATAGCTGTGAGAGAATAACACCCGAATTACCACGAGCTCCCATTAATGCCCCCTGAGCGATTGAGTGTGCAATCTTAGAAATTTTATTGTCGCCGGAATTTTGAATTTCATTAAATGCGGCTTGCATCGTAAGCAGCATGTTAGTTCCGGTATCCCCATCTGGAACTGGAAAAACATTTAATGAATTTACAATTTGTTGATTCGTTCTAAGCCAATTTAATCCAGCTTCAATGAATTGTTTAAATAATTGTCCGTCAATGGATTTAATAGTCTTATTTTCTTGCGTCATAATTCTCCTATAAAAATTGGTATTCTACACTCGAATGTTAATCTGTGTCACTAATTCTTAATGCACGAATATGGACATTTACCTTTTCGACAGGAATACCAATCGTCTTTTCTACGCGATAACGGACATTATTACTGACAGACTCAGCTACCATTTTGATTCGTGTACCATACTCAACGACAATATAAAGATCGATTTCAATACTGTGGCCATCGTATCGAACATCTACACCCATGGTTGGATCTTTAACAATCGCCTGAGCAATTCCTTCGGCGAAGTTTTTTGCAGCTAAACCAACAACTCCATAGGATTCAATAGCAGATTGATGGGCTATTGTTGAAATTGCGCGATGTGAAACATAAACATTACCCATTGGATTTTTAATCTCTTTCATTTATGATCTCCCTAACAAAAACACGAATCTTGAAAAAAGATACGGTGTGTGGTAATATATCAGATTGTTGCGTTAAGAACAATACAGATGAAGAAAAATTAGCACTCATTGGTGAAAGGATCCTTTATTATGGCAAAATGTGAGAAATGTGGAAAGGCAACAACTTTTGGTCATAACCGCAGTTTTTCCATGCGTGCTACCAACCGGAAATTTAAACCCAATTTGCAAAAGGTTTCTGTTTTTGAAGGTGGCCAGAAAGTTCAGAAAGTGCTCTGCACTCGCTGCATTCGCACGCTTGTAAAATCTGTTAACTAGTCCATTTTTTGACTTGCCAACAAAACGAAAGTCGCGGTTATTACCGTGATTTTTGTTTAAATTAGAAATTTCGTAAAGCATCAACGCCAGCCTTGATTCCATCTGTATGTTTATATATTGCAGTTGCAGCAACAATAACATCTGCGCCAGCATTCACAACACTGGCTATTGTTTCCTTATTTATCCCTCCATCGACCTGTAAAAGAACATTAAATTTTGACTCATCAATCATTTTTCGTATTCGTTTGATCTTAGAAATCATTTCCGGAATAAATTTTTGTCCTGAGAAACCTGGATTTACAGTCATCACAAGGATCAAATCCACAAATGGGAGAAGTTCATTTATAGATTCTGCAGAAGTACCTGGATTTAACACGATACCTGCTTTGCAACCAAGCTCTTTTATTTTTTGTAAAGTCCTCAGGATATTAGGGTTGTTTTCAACATGAATACTGATGTAATTTGCCCCTGCATATGCAAATGACTCTATATGATTTTCTGGTTTATTAATCATTAAATGTACATCCAGAGGCATATCTACAACTTTTTTGCAGAAAGGTAAAAACATTGGGCCTAAAGTGATATTAGGTACAAATTGGCCATCCATGACATCAATGTGCAACCAATCAATTCCTGCTGATTTAGAAAGACTAAGTTGATTTTCTAGCGATAAAAAATCTAAAGAGATTATGGAAGCTGATATGATCATTAAAAGCTTACCTTCCAGAATTCAATGAAAACCAAATGTACAACCAAAACGGTATCAACCCTCCAGCCAATAATAAAGCCAGAAGTGCTAAAAGGGCAGTCTTCCAATCAAAAGATCCTGTTTCCTTAGGCTTTGAATTTGATTCTTTAATTGAATAAATTGGTTTTTGAACTGATGTATGATTTTCTGATATTGAATAATGTTCTGCAACTGGTGAAGATAAAATACCCTGACCGTTCATTTTAAGTGAATCTTTTAGATTCTCAAGTACTCTCCCAAATTGGTCAGCAGTCCGATAACGACTAGTTTGTTCTTTGGAAAGAACTTTCAAAATGATTTGGTCAAGGGTGATTGGAATATCAGGATTGAAATTACGTGTAGAAACAGGTAAAACTTCTTTGTGCATTCTGGTTAATTCAGTTACATCTTTTGAATAAAAAGGTAGTTTGCCTGTAACCATTTCATAAAGCACTACGCCTAGAGAGTAGACATCCGAAGCAGGTGAGGGAGGGAGCCCTTCGGCTTGTTCTGGAGAAAGATATAATGGTGAGCCCCATACGTAAGCATTTTTCTCATCTGGTTGTATTGACGTTAGTGCTCTTGCAATACCAAAATCGGTTACTTTTAATCTTCCATCCGGAGAAACCAGCATATTATGAGGTTTGATATCACAATGGATTAAACCTGCGCGATGTGCATAACCGATTCCCTGGGCTGCTTGTATTAATAAATCCAGTGCTTTTTCAGTCGGAATAACCTGTTGTTCGCGAATCATGGCTTTTAGGTTTATACCTGGAACATACTCCATAATGATAAATAACCTTTCCCCATCCAAACCAAAATCATGAACAGTAACAATATTTGGATGTGAAAGGTTAGCTGCAGCTTTTGCTTCCTGATGAAATCGTTTGCGGAAACCTTCGTCTTTGGAAAAATCAGGTCGTAAAATTTTTACAGCAACATATCTTTCGAGTGTCAAGTCTTTAGCACGATAAACAACCGCCATTCCTCCAGATCCTAATGTCTGAAGTAGTTGATATCGATTAGCGAGAGTTGGAATCGCAGGATTTAAATTCTCAGTCATATGTTGATGCGATTATATCATAGGGGTAAATACGATTTCAAAAATCGGTTAAAATGAAATCCAAGGTTTTATTAGTGCTTATTGATATTAATTAAATCAGGAAAATCATGAAGAAAAATTGGCTTCCTTTTATATTGGGTTTAATAATTACTGTAATTGTGTTAACTATTGCTTTCGTTTTATTAATTTTTATTCCAAATAAAGAAATAAAAAATGAAGTCGCTGCTTTAGTTACTATAATTCCTGCATCAACATCAACTCCAATGGTTGGATTAACAATTGTTCCAACTCCAACAATTATTGTCACAAAACCCGTTCAAGGCGTTTATAAATTTAATATTGGTGAGTTTGTACAAATTACTGGAACTTCTGGTGAGGGGTTACGCTTAAGATCTGAACCTGGGAGATCATTTAGTGTCAATTTTATTGGTTTAGACGCAGAAGTTTTTGAAGTTGTTAAAGGACCTATTGAAGCTGATGGGTACATCTGGTGGTACTTAGAGGCACCTTATGACAAAAATAGAAACGGTTGGTCTGTTGAAGATTATTTACAGAAAGTAACAGTTCCGTAGGCAGGGAAATATGAATAACGCAAAATTATCTCCATTAAAAATTAAAGTTGATAAAAAAATCAGAAAAGTTTTTATTAACTGGAACAATAACCACAATACTGAAATTGGATTTGGGTTATTAAGGGCGGCATGTCCTTGTGCTACCTGTAGAGGAGGACATGAGAACATGAAACCGGAGCCTGATATTGGAGTTTTTATAGCCGATCTTCCTATTTCTTCAATAACAGAAATTGAAAAGCTAAATATGGTAGGAAGCTATGGTTTCACGGTGATGTGGGCTGACGGACACCATTATGGAATTTATACCTGGTTTTATCTGAGAGCATTATGTGATTGTGATGAGTGTCGTAGAAACAGAAAATAATGTTTTTATGATTCCTTAAAAATCATAATAATTTTCAATTTCAAATGGATGTGGTCTTTTCTGTATTTCTAAGAATTCGTCTCTTTTCTTTTGTATCCACAAATCTATTAATTGATTTGAGAAAACATTGTCCACAAGCAGAAATTCTCTATCTGAATCGAGAGCTTTTAATGACTCGTCTAAACTGGTTGGCAATTTCTTAATCTTTGCTCTTTTTTCTTCTGACCAAGTAAAAATATTTTCGTCGAATGGGCCAAAACCATTTTCTTGAGGATTGATTTTTTTTGTTATACCGTCAATTCCTGCCATTAACATTGCTGCCATCGCCAGGTATGGATTACAAGTTCCATCTGGAGGTCGAAACTCAAACCGCACATCATCAGGATTTGTCACATACTTTGGGATACGAATTGCAGCACTACGATTTCCTCTTGAAAAGAATGCATTCACAGGAGCTTCATATCCAGGAACCAACCTACGATAACTATTTGTACTTGGGTTAGTAAATGCAAGGAGTGCTGGTGCATGGTGCAATAACCCACCAATGTAAAATAAGGCTAATTCGCTGAGAAGGTTATCTGACGTGGCATCATAAAAAATATTTAAATTATTCAATCTAAGTTGTTGGTGAAAATGCATTCCATTTCCTGCTTCACCAAATAATGGTTTAGGAAGAAAAGTTACTGAAAGGTTATTTTTAACTGCTGTCATTTTGGATATATATTTAATCATCATCGAAGAATCGCCAGCACTTAATAGATCCATTAATGGGGTTTCAATTTCCTGTTGCCCAGGTCCTCCTACTTCATGGTGGTGATATTTTACCGGTACCCCCATTTTTTCAAGATTTTCAACCATCATTGCTCTGATGGAATAATATTGATCTTTGGGTGGTATTGAATGATATCCTCCATGATAGGAGTTGAAATAACCAAGGCCAGCATTATGTGAGTTCCAAATACCTTCTTGTGAATTTAAAGTATAACTCGATGAATTCATTGAATTCTGGTAGGACACTTCGTTAAAAATATAAAATTCAAATTCTGGACCCCATAAGCTTTTATCAGCAATTTTTGATTTATGTAAAAATTTTTCTGCTTTTCTTGCGATTTCTCTTGGTTCACTCCGGAATAAAACTTTCGTATCCGCTTCAACGGTATTGCAAATAAAACTTAGGGTTGGAATTTCATAAAAAATATCAATTACTCCAGTTGTCAAATCTGGGATTAAAGCCATATCCCCTGAATGGACACTTAGAAAACCTACACTTGATCCATCGAAACCTATCCCATTAACCAATAATGCTGGAGTAAATTCTTCACTTGAAATTGTTACGTGATGCCATCTGCCCCATAAATCGCAAAATTTTAAATCGATCATCCTGATTTCGTGTTTAATTAAAAAATCTTTTACATCATTAAAATTAGTAAACATGAATGAGTCTCCCTGATCACGATTTATTACATTTTAGGTTTTGGAGGATTAAAAATAAAGTAACAGATATCTCTTAATAATTGTGTTTTGTCAAAAATAGCGAATATCATGAGTAACGTTTTTTGGTTTGCATTTGATAGAATAGATGTTTATAATCATCTTCATATTAAATTTATTTGATCTTTAGGAGGGCAAACTGGAAACACGACGGATCACTTCCAGTTTTAATACACAAACTTCAAATTCAGTTAAACAGCTTGAATCGGGTGTCGTTTTATTTAATCGCTATCAAATTCAGGATGTAATTGGTATTGGCGGTATGGGTTCTGTTTACCGTGCAAGAGATTTGCATTTTCCAAATGTCATAAAATTGGTTGCAGTTAAAGAAATGATCAATAACGCTCCTGATCCATTGGTACGGAAAACAATTATTCAAAATTTTGAAAGAGAAGCAAATATTTTGGTGACATTAAATCACATCGCTATTCCGCAAATATTTGATTTTTTTTCAATTGACGAAAGATCTTACCTCGTTCTTGAGTATGTGCATGGAAAGGATCTGGAGGCTCTCCTTCATGAAAATAATGGACCAATTTCAGAAGATAACGCTATTGCCTGGGCAATAGAGCTTTGTGATGTATTGGAATATTTACATTCTTACAAACCTGAGCCGATTATCTTCAGGGACATGAAACCAAGTAATGTAATGATTAATCAGCAAGGCCGGGTGGTTTTGGTTGATTTTGGAATTGCGAAAAACTTTAAAACCGGTCAAAAAGGAACAATGATCGGGACGGAAGGTTATTCACCACCAGAACAATACCGGGGTGAGGCGACTCCCGTTGCCGATATTTACGCATTAGGTGCAACGTTGCATCATCTGTTAACAAACCATGATCCAAGGATGGAAGCTCCTTTTTCGTTTTCTGAAAGGAAAATTCGGTCTATCAATCCCAGGGTCTCCATTGAATTGGAAATCGTCATCGATACCGCTTTGCAGTACAACTCAGATGAGAGATTTCAAAATGTTACAGATATGAAAACTGCCTTGTTATCCGTTGCCAAAAAAACAGGTGCATTATCTAGGATACCAATTACCAAAAATAGTGAATCTCAGAATATAAAACCTTTATGGACTTTTAAATGCGAGGATGAGATTCGTGGATCAATAACATATGATAATGGGAAGATTTATTGTGGTTGTTATGATAATAATTTATATGTTCTGGACGCTTCGAATGGATCATTTTTATGGAAATATCCCACGAATGGTGGAATAGTAGGGAAACCAGCGATTTTTGAAAATAATATTTATTTTGGTTCTGAAGATAAAAAAATGTATTGTATTTCAACAAGAACCGGAAAAGAGAATTGGTCATTTATTACAGAAGGGTCTATACGAACTTCGGTAAAAATAGCTGAAGGTCATGTATTTTTTGGTTCAGATGATGGCTTTTTATACGCTGTAAATTTAGCCACAAATCGATTAACCTGGCGTATTGATTCTGGAGCCGCAATTAGAACTACACCTTACATTACAAAGGATAATGTGTTTTTTGGAAATGAATATGGTGATTTCTTTTGTGTAGATTTTAGTGGTCATGTTAAGTGGCGATTTAAATCCAAAAAAGCAATCACATCATCACCTGTTGTTGATGGAGGAATTGTTTTCTTTGCATCACTGGATGCTACATTTTATGCACTTGATGCGAGATCAGGTTGGGTAGTCTGGAGATTCAGAATGGGCAAGGGATCAGTATCTTCCCCGTTCAAGTTTGAAAATTATCTAGTCTTTGGATCAGCTGATAATCACATTTATTGTGTTGAATCAGGTAATGCTCGAGAAGTCTGGAGATATAAAACTGACCATCAGGTGAGTGGTTCCCCAGTTATACACAACAATCATGTTTATTGTGGTTCAGCAGATGGAACATTGTATTCTCTAGAATTAAGAAATGGACAAGAACGTTGGAAATTTAAAACAGATGATTTTATTACTGGTGCACCAGAAATAGCAAATGATATTCTTTATATTGGTTCCAGTGATCATCTCATTTATTCATTATATGTTTAGTGAGTATTTTTCGGGAGGAAGTAATGATGGATTTTCTTAAGAATTTATTTGGAACCAAAAAAAAGCCGGTTGCGAATATCAATATTGAAA
>DAOUGX010000521.1:0-2490 GCA_034428855.1 Anaerolineaceae bacterium
AACAATTTATGAAACCGATTCTGGTATATCAAACTGATTTTACATATAAAGAAGGTGCGGTTTGTGCAATGTATGGCGTAGTTAAATCTGTGGACCGCGAGTTGGAAATCATTGATGGTACACATGAAATCCCCCAGTATGATATCTGGAGTGCATCATATCGTCTGGCACAATCCATGAATTTCTGGCCAACAGGTACAATATTTGTTTCAGTGGTTGACCCCGGGGTAGGCACTGCACGGAAAGCTTGTGTAGCAAAGACCACTGAAGGATATTTTATTGTGACCCCCGATAATGGCTCTTTAACTCATATCAAGGCCTGGCTGGGTATCAGTGAAATTCGCGAGATTGATCAGAATGTCAACCGACTACGTGGAAAGAATACTGAAAACACCAATGTATTCCATGGACGAGATGTATTCTCTTATTGCGCTGCCCGTTTAGCCTCTGGCATCATCACCTACGAAGGTGTGGGACCCGCTTATTCTGTGGATGATATTATTACTTTGCCCATTCATGAGGCAGTACTCGAAGATGGTAAGGTGCGTGGTATTTTTGAAATTGTTGATCCAAACTTTGGTAATCTATGGACAAATATCCCTCAGTCGTTGTTTAGCACTGCCGGTTTTTCCTATGGTGATCAATTGAATGTGACTGTTCGGCAGGCTGGTGAAATTGTCTTCCAGGAAAAAATTGCCCATTTTCAGTCATTTGGATATGTTGATAAAGGAGACTTTGTAATCTATACGAATGAGTTGATGCGCGTTTCATTAGCAATCAGCCAGGGTAGTTTTATCGAAAGAACAAAATTAGGGTATGGCAGTGACTGGCAAGTAGAATTTGAAAAATAATCTAGAAAACACATAAATGACCTGTTTTAATACTGGCACAACCTGTAAATGGGTTAAGGAGAATTATCAGCCGGAAAATCAACTATTTTAGTCTCTAGAGCCAGAAATGGTTTGCCACCAAGGAACTCTAATTCTCTTGTTTTACATTGGAAGTAAAGAAATCCATTATCAAAGTCAAACAAAAAAAGGCTCCCGAAGGAGCCTCTTTTCTATAACAGTAATCGTAATGGATTTTCCAATTGGTATGCCAGGGATTTCATAAATAAAGCGGCTTCAACACCATCTGTGGCACGATGATCAGCAGAAAGAGTTGCTTTCATCATCCATGAAGTTGTTATTTCATCACCAAGGACCACGGCTTCCTTCCGGGCTGAAGAAACTGCCAAAATCGCTGATTCAGGAGGATTGATGATTGCAGCAAAATTTTCAACATCAAACATCCCTAAATTACTGATCGAAAATGTTGATCCTTCAACATCCTCAGAACGAACTTTTCCTGATCGCACCCGGGAAGCCATTTCTTTTACTTCTTTGGAAATTATTCTGATGGGTTTTGCGTCAGCATCCTTGACAACAATGGTTAATAAACCGCCTTCAATCGCTACAGCGACTCCGATATTGACATTTCCATGTTGTACAATTTCATTTCCATCAATTGATGAATTTAAATTTGGGAATTCACGTAAGGCTAATGCGGTGGCTTTGATTACAAAGTCGTTTATTGAAACCTTTTGTTGTGAAGTCAAAGTCTCATTTACTTTTTGGTAGACTGACATCAACTGATCTACATGGATGTGTTTTGTCACATAAAAATGCGGAATATTCTGTTTCGAATCAACCATTCTGCGGGAGATTGCCTGTCGTAATTTGTTTATTGGTTTGCGATTATCTGCTCTAACAAATTCTTCTCCGGCCCAAATAGCGGATGGTAAAGGTTTCCCTGTTTCTGGTTTTTCAACAAATTCCTTTTTGTTTTCCGATTCTACAAGTGGTTGAATGGTCGATTGAATCGAGTTCTGTTTCCCAACTAAAGCAGCCTCAACATCCTTTTTGATAATTCTTCCACCGGGTCCAGAACCTTCCAGTGAAGTTAAATCGATTTTATTTTCTTCTGCCATTTTCCTGGCCAGAGGTGAAGCAATAATTCTCCCACTACCATCTTCCGTTCTTGGTTTTACAGGTTCATCATTTACAGAAGGTTTTTCGTTATCCTTTTTCTGATCAGATGCTATTTTTTTTGCGCCTTTATCACCAAGTAGAGTAATTAAATCCACTTTTTCACTTTTTTCCGCAACAACGGCGATGGGATCACCAATCGGAACAATCGCATCAACCTCTACCAATTGCTGAATTAATACACCTGAAAAATATGACTCTACCTCGACGGTGGCTTTGTCAGTTTCAATTTCTGCAAGAATATCACCTTTGGCGACCACTTCACCTTCGTTCTTAATCCAACGTACCAAGGTGCCTTCCTTCATGTCAAAACCTAATTTGGGCATTGTTACGATCTCAGCCATTACAACACCTCCTTGACAGCTTTTATAATATCTTCCACTTGTGGTAACGCCATTTGTTCCAGATCACGGTTATAAGGAAGTGGTACTTCCTTTTGAGCAACTCTCTTGATTGGAGCATC
>DAOUGX010000522.1:0-24697 GCA_034428855.1 Anaerolineaceae bacterium
TGGTTTACCGGTATCGTCACTGCATTCGGAGCTATGGCGACCAGTCTGGGGTTTGCTATTCTGTTAGGTGCTTTATTTGTTGGTGTAATTCTTTTGCTGGTCTGGTTATTACGCAGCCGGCAAGCGTAACTTATTAAATAAGGAGTCATTTATGAAATCTTCATTACCCTTATGGCAGCGTTCGAGTGTTCGAATCGTAGGTGCGCTGGTGCTGCTCATAATACTGGGAGGGGCTGTAGGTGGCATTTATTTCACCCAGATTCCCCCAGAGCAACCAATTCCATTTCCGCATAATTTTCATATAGGCGTTGGTGCTCAATGTTTATACTGTCATCCTGGCGCAACATCAGGCCCCAGTGCTGGATTGCCAACAACTGATAAATGTTGGGGTTGCCATCAGCAAATTGAACCTCGGAATGATAATCTAAAGTTGGTGGCCAGTTTTGGTTCTGAAGGCAAACAAATTCCCTGGGTACCAGTAGCAATTCAACCTGATTTTGTAGTTTTTTCACATCAACCACACACAAACGCTGGGTTAACCTGTGAGACTTGCCATGGAGATCTGAGTAAAATGACAGTTGCAGAACCTCAAAAAGGTCAAAATATGGGTTGGTGTTTAGGTTGTCATCAAAAAATGTCCACTCCGGAAAAGTTTGTACTGCTTTCGGATTGCGCTACGTGTCATTACTAATTGAGGAGGATTCTATGGCTGATAAAATTTCACGTCGCGATTTTCTAAA
The DNA here is from genome assembly GCA_034428855.1 of Anaerolineaceae bacterium. Lineage (GTDB taxonomy): Bacteria > Chloroflexota > Anaerolineae > Anaerolineales > Anaerolineaceae > UBA6170. Next base: position 741 of record DAOUGX010000522.1, read on the forward strand.
AATTTCTGGATTAGGAATAACAGCAGCTACTGTTATTACCGGATGTGGTCCCTCATCCAGGTATGTAACCAGGCAGGCATATGCCAGCATGCCGGAATACAACCAAACTGGAGTAAGCACCTATTATGCTACTACCTGTAAAGAGTGCCCTGCAGGATGTGGTCTAATCGTCCGAACACAGGAAGGTCGAGCCATAAAAGTGGAAGGAAATCCAGACCATCCCGTCAATAAAGGCAAGGTGTGTTCACGTGGACTTACTTCCGTTCAAGGTGTTTATAATCCTGATCGAATTACTGGACCTCAAAAAAGAACTCGTGGAAGTCGTACCACTACTGCAATCGATTGGCAGGAAGCAATCGAGATTGTAGGGACTGGGTTGAATAATCCTGAGAAAACTGCATTTCTGTTAGGGCTTCAATCGGATCACCTTTTTGATCTTGTCAAAGAATTTTCAGAAAAAAGTGGATTTCTAAAACCGGTTCGTTATGGATCCCTGGGAACTCTTGAAGGAAGATCTACATTATTAAAAGCTTCCCAAGAAATCTATGGGTTTGATCAAGTACCCTATTTTGATTTAGCTGGTGCGGACGTAGTTTTTTCATTTGGTGCTAATTTCCTGGAGACCTGGTTATCCCCAATGGCTTACAACAGAGGGTATCGCCAACTTCGGAAAAAGCCATTCGGAAATCGAGGTTATATCGTATCTTTTGAAGCACGCCAATCATTGACCAGCGCCAATGCTGATGAGTGGGTGCCGATCATACCAGGGAGTGAAGGGCAAGTTGCATTAGCAATCGGAAAGATTGCGGCTGCAAAAGCTGGCATTACTCCCCCATCATTTTTTGCTGATGTTAATTTAAACGAAGTCGCAAAAATTTCCGGTATCAGCCTGGAAAAACTGATCCGTTTGGGAGAATTATTTGGAACGAATCAAAAATCAATTGCATTACCTGGTGGAACTGCGCTCACCACAAAAAATGGTTTGGATGCTGCAAAAGCCATTTTGACACTGAATGTTTTAATCGAAAATACCGCGAAACCAGGCGGGGTCTACCCATCCAGAGGCGATAATCAACCTGTTGATTTTGGTCAGGTAAAAGAATTGATCTCAAAAATGAACGCTGGGCAGGTTGAGACTCTTTTTATCCATGGTTTGAACCCGGTCTTCGAATTACCTGGCTCATCTGGTTTTATGGATGCCTTGAAGAACGTAAAAACGATAATTTCTTTCTCTACATTTGAGGATGAGACTGCTATTGAAAGCGATTTTGTTTTTCCGGACCATGCAGCTTTGGAATCATTCGGTTATCAAAGAGTACTTCTTGGAAGTGATAGGGAATCTTTATCCTCTGTTCAACCAGTTGTTGCCCCAATACACGACACGAAATCTTCAATGGATGTACTTTTAGCTGCTGTATTAACTGTCGGAGGAACCCTGGCTGCTAACATTCCATACACAGATGAAGTTGATTTTATTCAACAAAAAATAACCCCATATATTGCCAAAGAAGGATCCTATTCCGCTCAAGAATTACCAACATTCTGGAGTAAATGGCTTCAGTATGGCGGCTGGTGGAAATCCGAATCTGAATTGGCTACTGCCGAAACGGCCATTAAACTCGATTATGAATTTTCATTATCCTCACCAAAAGAAGTAAAGGAAGGTGAATCTTTCTTCCTGGTCACTTTTGGTACACAAATGGGCGACGGCAGTGGAGCAAATCGACCCTGGTTACAGGAAACACCTGACCCGATGACAACAGTTACCTGGAATTCATGGATAGAAATAAATCCGGAAACTGCATCAAAACTCGGTATTCATGATGATGATATTGTAGAAGTGGTTTCTACCCAGGAAAAAACTTCAATTGAAGCTATTGTTTACCTTTATCCTGCGATTCGACCTGATACCGTAGCTATTCCTTTTGGTCAAGGACACACAGCTTTAGGTCGATATGCCGAAGGAAGAGGGTGCAATCCTGCTCAAATATGGTCCTCTGAAATCAATTCAGCAGGTGATCTCACAATATCAGATACAGTTGTCACCATCAAGCTGACTGGCAAACGACGCCCATTGGCACGCCAGGAAAGTAAAGAAGGTGTCTATGGTGAACATTAGAGGTATAGAGGAATAGGAGAACCATTATGTCAGATTTACTTGCAAAAGAAGCTCAAGATGAAAAATGGGGAATGGTCATTGACCTGGATATTTGTAGTGGATGTCAGGCGTGTGTGACTGCTTGTTCAATGGAGAATAATATACCTTTCGTAGGCGAAGATGAAATGGCGTATGGTCGAGGAATGCAATGGATGCGAATTCGCCGCTTATGGGATGGCGAATATCCTGAAATTAGCCCCAATTATCAGCCTATGTTATGCCAACAATGTGGCAGTGCACCATGCGAACCGGTTTGCCCGGTATTTGCCACCTTACATTCAGAAGTTGAAAAGATCAATCTCCAGGTGTACAACCGTTGTATTGGAACACGTTATTGTGCCAACAACTGCCCATACCACGCTCGAACTTTCAATTGGTTTGATTATGAAATTCCTGCTCCTATGAATTCTTATTTAAATCCGGATGTGACAGTTCGCCGGCGTGGTGTCATGGAAAAATGTACTTTTTGTGTTCAAAGGATCGTCAAAGGAAGGCAACAAGCTACAGCTGAGGGAAGAGACTTGAAAGATGGTGACGTTGTGGCTGCATGTGCACAAGCCTGCCCAACCGATGCAATAACCTTCGGTAATTTGAGTGATCCTCAAAGTCGTGTTTCACAGCTGGTAAAGAATGATCGAGCTTATAGAGAATTAGAAGAACTTGGTACAGAACCGCGAGTTACATACTTGAAGGGAGGGAAATCATATGGCAGCTGATGTTAAACCGTTTGTCGGTACAAAAGCTAGCCCGCATCAGGAATCTGAAGCAGAAGAATTACGCAAAGAACACCTGATGTTAGATCCTATGCCACGCGATGAAATGAATCAAATGGTAATGGATGCCATGCAAACCACCACACCGAAATACTGGGCATGGGTGATTGGTCTGGCTCTGGCAGTAGCTGTTTTGTTATTTGGTGCATGGGGATATATGATGGCTAATGGCATGGGGGTAGCTGGAATTCGACGTCCCGTCTATTGGGGTGTATTCATTGTCACATTTGTGTTTTGGATTGGTATCTCACACGCTGGTACGTTTGTCTCTGCCATTTTACGAGTATTCAAAGCAGAATTCCGACGACCATTTACCCGAGCAGCTGAATTAATGACCACGTTCGGTCTGGCTTCAGGTGCGCTATATCCATTAATCCATTTAGGCCGGGTTTGGGTCTTTTATTGGATGGTGCCTTATCCCAATGCCCGCTGGTTATGGCCAAACTTCCGTTCTCCTCTGGTTTGGGACTTTCTCGCTATTACAACCTATTTGCTGAGCAGCACCATTTATTTATTCTTACCTCTCATTCCAGACATGGCCATGGCCCGCGATCGATCGACTGGTTGGCGTCATTTTCTCTATAAACTACTAGCCTTAGGTTGGCGCGGAACTGAAGCAGAATGGTTCCGCTTGAGAAAAGCTATTTCTATTTTCGCTTTCGCCATCATTCCAGTCATGTTCTCGGTTCATACAATTGTTTCCTGGGATTTTGCAGTTAGTATGGTTTCGGGATGGCAATCAACAATTTTCGGTCCCTACTTTATCATCGGTGCGATTCTCTCCGGTGTATCCGCTGTAGTGACAATTCTTTACATCCTTCGGTCAACTTTAAAAAATATGGATTATTTTATCCGTAAAGAACATTTCGATGCCCTCGGTAAATTGATCCTCGTATTTTCCATGTCCTGGGCATATTTTTTCTTTAATGAATATATTCTTTCCTGGTATGGAGGTGATGCAGCATTAAAACAAGTCATCACCTTGCATGCGACGGGTCCATCTGCCTGGGTTTGGTACACCATGTTGATTTGTAATGTTGTCATCCCCTGGTTATTCCTTTGGAATAAAAAAGTTCGGCAAACTCCCTGGTTGATGTTTATTATCACACTTCTGGTAAATGTAGGAATGTATGCTGAGCGATACACAATTATTCCATTAACTTTAGGTCACCAAAGAAGCCCATTTGACTGGGGTATTTACAATCCAACCATTATCGAGGTCAGTATCGCACTTGGCACCCTTTGTTTATTCATATTGCTTTATCTGTTAGCTTCCAGAGTCATTCCTTTAGTACCAGTCTGGGAAGTGCAGGAAGGTCAGATGAGCCACACCTTCAGGAAAATCGGTAAAACCGAAATTCCATCAGTCACCGAATTGGAATAGGAGGAAAAATGGAAACAAATGTACGTATGATCCTATTCAAAGAAGATCAGGTTGATCAAGCTTCAGAAGCGATTGAAACACTGCATCATCATGGCATAGCTGATAAGGATATTTCTGTAATATCAGGAATTCCTTTTTCAGAAAAGATTCTTGGCAGGCCAATGTCCTGGACGCGTGTTCCGCAAATAGCGATTGCAGGAGCTTTGTTTGGCTTTATCATTGCCAGCTTGCTTAATTTTCTGGTCCCCAACCTGTACAAGTTGTCTGTTGGTGGTATGCCAACCACGCCAATCCCAACCTCAATTGTAGTTACTTTTGAATTAACCATGTTAGGATTGCTGATCAGCACATTTTTAGGAGTTTTCATTGAAATGATATCCCCATCATTTGGCCCCAAAGGTTATCACCCGAAAATAAGTGATGGATATATCGGAATTCTATTTAATTGCCCAATCCATGCAGAGGAAGAAACCTGCTTCGAATTACAGGATTTAGGTGCAGAAATTGTTGATGTCGAGGAGGTTAAACAACCATGATTAAACGATTAATTCTCGTAATGGGTGCTTTGGTCACCCCATTGGTCATTGGATTATTGTTTACATACGATGTCATCAAAATTGACTGGATCAGCTTCATGGAGATCCAGCCCAATTACCGCCCTATGGAAGACCCGTTACCACTTCCAGCACGCTCCATCCCAGTCCAGGGTGCAGCATACATACCTGAATTGGGTGTGCCTACCAATCCTGTTAAAGCCGATGACACTTCTGTGACCAGGGGTAAAACATATTATGACTCTTCGTGTGCATTGTGTCATGGTGCGACCGGTGAAGGAAATGGTGGATTTAGTGGATTCTTGAGGAAATTTCCACCTGTCAGTCTGGTGGATGCTGATCGGATGTCATTAAGCGACGGTGCTATTTTTGTTACCATCACTGAAGGCGTACCTGGTCGAATGCCACAGTTGAAAGAGAATTTACCAACTCCCGAAATGCGCTGGGATGTAGTAAATTACGTTCGCTATCTTCAATCTCAAACTAAGTAATATTTTTCTCTTCTCACAATCAAAAGACCCGTAAAGGGTTTTTTGATTTAAAATTCATATTCGCAGGTGAATCAATGAATAATTAGTTATAATTTCCTTTGATTTTTAGAGAAATTTCAACCTATTAGGAAAATTGATGAACAGTACGACGATTTATTTAATTCGACATGGAGAAACAGATTGGAACTTGCAGCAAAGATACCAGGGACAAAAGGATATCCCTCTGAATGAGACCGGTATAAAACAAGCGCAAATGATTTCAGAATCCTTGAATGGCACACACTTTGATGCTTTGTATAGTAGCGATTTAATCAGAGCTTTTCAGACAGCGCAACAAATTTCCAAAAAAATCAATCTTCCAATTATCACTCATCCCTCCTTACGGGAAATCAATCAAGGAGATTGGGAAGGAAAATATATAAAAGATGTTTTAGCAACCAGTGCAGATGAAGTCCGGGCTGTTTATCAAAACCCACACACTGCAAGAAAACCTGGAGGGGAAAGCATCGCCGAAGTCGCACATCGCATGTATACTTTTTTGGATATACTCGCAGAAAAACATCATCAACAAACGATAATCATTGTTTCCCACGGATTAGCTATTGCGACAGTATTATGTAAATTTAAGGGTGCACCTTTGGAAATGGCAATAAAATTAATTCCTGACAACACCGGGATTGAAATAATCCAATGGACCAGCCAGGAATAAAAAGCATAAATCAAAAAACCACCTGAAACAAGGTGGTTTTTTTGTGGCGGAGAGGAAGGGATTCGAACCCTTGATACCTTTCGGTATACGCGCTTTCCAGGCGCGCGCGTTAGGCCAGACTACGCTACCTCTCCATCTTGTCCTTTCAGACGCGTCGGCAATTTTACCATTAAGCAGCTTGATAGGGAAGGACAAAGAAAAATCAACAAATAGAAAACAAAACCATGAAATGATCCTGGTATTTTCTGTTATATCTATTGCAATATCACTCCAAGTAAATTATAATATCGCCACGCGGGCGGTTAGCTCAGTTGGTTAGAGCGTCGCGTTGACATCGCGGAGGCCGTAGGTTCGAGCCCTATACCGCCCACTACAAAAGAATAAGTAAAGGCTTTGATCAGGACAAGTAATTGATCTGAAACCTACAGAGAGAAAAAGCCATTGGCTGAAAGCTTTTTCAGATGAAAGATCAACGAAAACCACCTGGGAGCTGAACCCAGAAATTAAAAGTAAGGGAACCGGAACAACCGTTAACTGTATAATAAGATGCTCATCTAGTATGGGTAATCTGGGTGGAACCGCGAGAAGTTCTCTTGCCCCAGGGGCAGGAGTTTTTTGTTTAATTACTTAAGGTACGAAAGAGGTAAAAAAATGGCCAAAAAAGTTAATGCACAATATGAAAGTTCACATTTATTTAAAGTGAGACACTCAACTGCGCATGTGATGGCACAAGCTGTGCTGGAAAAATTTCCAGAAGCCAAATATGCTATTGGACCAGCAATTGATGATGGCTATTATTATGATTTTGATCTCCCTCGTCCCCTGACCCCTGAGGACCTGGAAGAAATCGAAAAACGAATGAAGCATATTGTGAAGGGGAATCACAAATTTGAGAAAGAAGTATTGAGTGCTGAAGAAGCTTTAAATATTTTCAATTCCCAACCCTATAAGGTTGAACTGATCAAAGGACTCGAAGAAGGTGGCTTTGATGAGGATGGTGAACCTTTAGAGGAAAAGCCTGAGATTTCCATTTACAAACATGATAAATTTATCGATTTATGCCGTGGTCCCCATGTTGAAAGCACCAGGGAAATAAATCCTAAAGCCATCAAACTTTTATCGGTTGCTGGAGCATATTGGCGGGGTGATGAAAAACGCCCGATGTTACAAAGAATTTATGGGACTGTTTTTGAAACTCCAGAAGAATTATCTGATTATTTATGGAGAATCGAGGAAGCCAAGAAACGTGATCACCGAAAAGTTGGTAAAGAATTAGATCTATTCTCGATCAATCAGGATGTGGGTGCTGGTTTAATCTTATGGCATCCAAATGGCGGGCTGATTCGTCACCTGGTAGAGGATTATTGTAAACAGGAGCATTTGGCGAATGGATATGATATTGTCTATACCCCACATATAGGTCGGGCACATTTATGGCAAACCTCTGGTCATCTCGGTTTTTACAATGAAAATATGTTTGCTTCCATGGAAATAGAAGAAGATGAATACTATGTAAAGCCAATGAATTGTCCATTTCACATCATGATTTATAAAAATAAACTCCACTCCTACCGGGATTTTCCTATGCGCATGGCAGAATGGGGTACTGTTTATCGATATGAACGATCAGGTGTTTTACATGGATTGCTGCGCGTTCGTGGTTTCACGCAGGATGACGCTCACTTATTCTGCAGGGAAGACCAGATGCCGGAAGAAATTGACAGAACTCTAAATTTCTGTCTTCATATTCTACGTCACTTTGGAATGAATGAATTCCATGCATATTTATCAACCCGAAATCTGGAAAAATCTGTTGGTGAAGAAAGTGAATGGTTGAAGGCGCAGGAGGCCTTAAAACAAGCTTTGGAACGTGCCAATTTGAGTTATGACATCGATGAAGGTGGCGCTGCATTCTATGGCCCAAAAATTGATTTAAAAATGATCGATGCATTAGGCCGTGAATGGCAATTGAGTACCATTCAATTTGACTTCAACTTACCAGAACGGTTCGACATGACTTACATTGGGGAGGATGGCCAACAGCATAGACCTTTAATGATTCATCGTGCCTTACTGGGTTCAGTTGAAAGGTTCATGGGGGTCCTGATTGAGCATTATGGTGGTGCATTCCCAGTCTGGTTAATGCCAGTTCAGGCAAAAATTATTCCTATTGCCGACCGACATGTAGAATTTGCCTACCAGGTAGCAGAGCAACTAAAAACCAATGGATTACGTATTGAAGTAGATGATAGTTCTGAACGTATGAACGCTAAAATCCGAAATGCCCAGCTTCAGAAAATTCCCTATATGTTAGTAATTGGTGATAAAGAAGTTGAGGCTGGTCAGGTAGCTCTACGATTGCGTACAGGAGAAAATCCGGGAGCAATGACGATCGATGAATTTCTTAATTTTGCACAGCAACAAATTAAAGAATTAGCTTAACCAATAAATTGAGGGATGAACATGACAATAATCCCTCAATTTATTTAATTGATTTATTATATTAGCCGCAAACCAGGCATGTTTTATTGACGATCACATTTATGATATGGTATATTTAAGGTTCAAATATTAATTCGTTTTAATATTGATTTTTGAAAGGAGTAAGACCATTAGTACATCAAATTTTCGGGTAAACGAAGAAATTAAAGTTAAAGAAGTTCGCTTAATTGGAGCAGCAGGAGAGAATGTAGGATTAACGACCATACAGAGAGCACTTGAAATGGCAAGGGAAGCCGAGTTAGATCTGGTTGAAGTTGCACCTGGAGCTAACCCACCTGTGTGCCGTATCATGAATTATGGGAAATTCCTGTATGAGCGAACCAAAAAAGAAAGAGAAGCACGTAAGGCTCAAACGAAAATCGAAATCAAAGAGATTCGATTACGACCTAAAACAAATGAACATCATCGCGGATTTAAAACCCGTGATGCCCGTCGCTGGTTAGAAGAGGGAATGAAAGTAAAAGTTACAGTTCGTTTTCGTGGTCGTGAAATCACTTACCCAGAAATCGCCTTGGAAGACCTCAAAGAGATCGCTGAAGAATTGGCTGATATTGCAACAGTAGAACAAAAACCGAACCTGGAAGATAAAAATATGTCCATGTTGTTATCTCCCACCAAAGGAGCAGGAAAAAAATCAAAGCCAACCACCAGCAAATCCGACAAACCCAAAGTTAAAAATACACAGGTTCAAGAGGATGAAGAAGATCTTGAAATGATAGAAGATTAATCTTCTTTTAGTAAGATTTTTACCTGTCCAAAATATATAACCTATAGTATAATTTGCGGTCGCGTGTGGAACAAACCCGCAAATTTTATTTTTTAGAAGAGGAGAATGAAAGTGCCTCGTAAACCAAGAACTGGCAAATTTAAAATAAAGACCCACAAAGCAACGTCCAAAAGATTTCGCTTAACCGGGTCGGGCTTGTTGGTTCGCACCAAAGGTGGCAAAAGCCATTTGCGCCGTCGCACCTCTATGCGTACCAAACGCTTGTTATCTGAAATGGTTGAAGTAAAAGGTAACAAAATAGCCCAGCGTATTCGTCGCCTCGCCCCTTATCTCTAGGCAAAAGGCTGTTCGTATTCATTTTTAGTGCAACTGTTGGGTGTATAACAGGTTTATCCGGCGCCCAGGGGTCTGCAAAGGAGAAATAAATGGCTCGTGTGAAAAGTGGCCCTACCGGCTATCGACGTCACAAAAAAGTATTAAATATTACCAAAGGTCAATACGGAACCAGAAGTAAATTGTTCCGTCGCGCAAATGAAGCAATGTTAAAAAGTCTTTGGTATGCATTTCGCGATCGACGTAATCGAAAACGCGATTTACGAAGATTATGGATCGCTCGTATCAATGCCGGTGCCCGACAAAATGGTGTCACCTATAGCCAATTGATTAATTTTATGCGCAAAGCCAATATCACCATCAATCGAAAAATGATGGCCGATTTAGCTATTCGTGATCCAAAAGCTTTCAGTGCAGTCATTGCAAAAGCTAAGGCAGCATAGTTCATCTACCTAAAAAAATGATCACCGGCAGGTTCTACCTGCCGGTTTTATTTTCCGGTAAAATATAGAAAATGATCACCTCCAGTCAAAATCCAAAGATTCAGAAAATTCGAACAATCCTTGATAATTCAAAAGAAAGAAAAAAATCTGGATTATTTGTGGTTGAAGGTGTGCGCTTATTTGATGAAGTAATCATGTCTAATTGGAATATCGATTTGGTCTTATTCAGCGAAAATCTGTCAGTCCGAGGAAGGGATCTGGTAGAACAAGCAAGGAATCGGAATATTCTTGTTGAAGAAGTACCATTTTCATTGATGAAAAAAATCTCTGACACAGATCACCCACAAGGAGTTGTGGCCTTAATCGAACAAAATGATATGCCAATACTAAAACCTCTGGATTTTGTATTGGTTTGTGATTGCATTAATGATCCAGGAAATTTAGGAACGATTTTAAGATCCGCAGATGCAGCAAAAGCACAGGCAGTACTAATTTCTACCAATAGTGTGGATATGTATTCACCGAAAGTCATCAGAGCCGGAATGGGAGCACATTTTCATATTCCAATTATCCAATTGGATTGGGAGAAGATTTCACAACTCTGCAAAAACTCTACACCAAGATTAAACGTATTTCTAGCCAGCGCAAATTCAGACATTAATTGTTGGGATGCAGATTTCACGCAACCAGCAGCATTAATCATTGGCAATGAAGCGACTGGACCAGGGGAAGAAGCTTATCAATTAGCAGACACTTTAATCAAAATTCCAATGCCCGGAAAAAGCGAATCGTTGAATGCATCAATCGCAGCTAGTATTTTACTTTTTGAAACAGTTAGACAGAGGTGGAAATGAAAATTCGATCCATTACCAGTTTCTTTGATCCAGGAAACACAAAGTCCGATCTTACTATGGAGAACTTAGCAAAACTTGCTCAGGACTGTAAAAATATTCTGATGGAGAATCATTATGAAGTTCAAACGCTCAGAATCGCCACTATTCCTTTTTCGTTTATGGAACCTGATCACGATGACGATAAACTGATCAAGCTGACAAAAGATTTAGAGATCAAAACAAAACTTTCTGGTTTTGATTACCTCTCATTAGGTCCAGCTCTTATCGATAAACCAGAATACTACGAATTAATTCCTATTTTGATTTCAGAAACAGATAGAACCTTCTTTAGTGGAATCATAGCAGATCAAAAAACAGGAGTCAGCATTAGAGCTATCCAACAATGCGCAAAAATTATTCAAAAAAACGCAACGATCGAAAAGAATGGATTTGCAAATCTACGATTCAGTGCATTAGCAAATGTTCGGCCTTTCGGACCTTTTTTCCCAGGATCTTACCACCAGCCAGGTCAACCCCCAGCCATAAGTTTTGCGATAGAAGGAGCAGATGAGGTCGTAAATGCTTTTTCCAATGCAAAAAATCTCGCTGAAGCACGCAGAACCTTACTAATTAATCTGGAAAAAAAAGCGAATGAACTGGGTTTGATTATTTCAGATTTACTCGCTGATCAAAAAGTTGTATTTCAAGGCTTTGATTTTTCGGTTGCTCCATTTCCGGATGACCTGCATTCTCTTGGTATTGCAATGGAAAGCCTCGGAATTCCATCGCTGGGTAAACATGGTTCTTTAGCTGCTGCAGCCTTCTTAACAGATGCACTGGATAGAGGAAATTGGGCTCGCTGTGGTTTCAATGGGCTAATGCTACCTTTATTAGAGGATTCCAGATTATCGAAACGCTCAATAGATGAAACCCTTTCGATAAAAGATTTGTTATTGTACTCCTCCGTCTGTGGAACAGGATTAGATACCATTCCTATCCCAGGGACAACCTCAGAAGAGCAAATTCAAGCATTATTACTGGATATCGCAGCACTCTCCAGCCGATTAAGTAAACCTTTGACAGCCAGATTAATGCCAATCCCCGGAAAAGAAGCGGGTGATTTAACAAGTTTTAATTTTGAATACTTTTCAAATGGGAGAGTACTGGAGATTGACGCTGAACCCTTAACTGGATTTTTCAGTAATCCTGCTGAAAATTTTCAATTATTTCCTAGAAAAGGATCTGATTATTAGGATTATCGAATCTGTTTAAAGTTGATTAGAATCAGATTTTTCTGACAATCTTCAAACGTATCAAAATAGACACGGTCAGAAATGGGAATTCCTGCCTGGTCTAAAAGTTGAATAGATAATTGTCCGGTGCTGTTTTTTGGTATATCACCTAATGTGAATTCAAATCCGGAAGGCCCATACGGAGACGATTCAAGGGTTAGACTGAGTAAGTCCACACGTTTTCCATCATAAGTTCCTCGTAACCATACCCGCACCCCCATTACTGGTCTTCCTTGTAAATCAAACACCTGACCAGCCACTCCAATCCAATTACAGGCATAATTAGGCTTAAATAATGAACTTTCAATCGCATTTATCTCGTTTTGTAAAACGAAGGCATAATAACCACTAAAAGGGGTTTCAGTCGGAGCTATTGGGGTAATTTCGGGTAAAGGGGTTCCATCAATGAATGTTCCAGCTTCTGTTGGTGTTGGTTGAGAAGTTACTGCTGGTGGTTGAGATGGAGCTATGACTTCCGTTGATATTATTCCCTGAGTGGGACTGGGTTGAGCAGGATTATCCAACACCAATGCTTCCGGTAAATCGTAAGGAGGTAATGGGTTGAATATTACTTTCGGATTGATATAAATAGTAGCTTGGATATAGATTACCGCCACGATTAATACGACCATCAAGCCTGTAAGTACATTGAGGACCAGATCCAGCACTTTCGATTTCGATGTTTCTTGCTGCAAATTTACCTCCTGGTCCAGAATTATCCTTGTGTTATTTCAATCAAGCTGAGCGATTTTTGTTCAGTCAACCATTCCATAAGAGCTTCACGTTGCTTTTGAATAAGTGCATCCTGTGTTAATTCTCGATCCAATTCTCTTTCTAACACCTGGACGATATGGAAACCATAAACCGATTCAATTACCTCAGTGTATTCTCCAGGTTGCAAGTTGAAGACCGCTTCCTCAATTTGGGGAAGGATCAAATAACCTCTTGGAAACCAACCCAACTCCCCTCCAGCCAACTGGTCATATCCCCAGGCATAGTAATCAAAATCCGCACCATTTTGAAGTTGGCTGTATATACTATCCGCTAAAGTTTTGCCGGAAACAAGAATCTGTCTTGCACGAATCTGTTCAGCTCTGGTTGGTACTTTATTGATGATAACGTCCCGCATCCAGGCTGCTTCCAGTTGAAGTTTATAAATGCGCTCAAAGCTTTCTGGTGAATATTTGTTATCGATTAACCATTGTTGAAACTGAGACTCACTTCCCACATCTACTATCAAGGACTGTAGTTTTTCATCATAAGATTGTTGATCGATAGTAAAACCTGCATCCCGAGCTCCTTGAGCTAATAAAACTGTGTCTATCATTGTGTCAAGGACTGTAGTTCTGGCTTGTTCATTATCAATCTCTTTTTGAAGTTTTTCTGCAGCAGAAAGATATCGTTGAATTTCTTCCTCGAAATCTCGCAACCATATCCCTTCATTATTAATGGATGCAATCAATGGTTCTGTAGGTTCTGGTTCCATTGTGATATCAGTTTCAGGTATGGAATCGGTATCGGTTGATATTGTTACGTTAGTTTCTATGGGATTATCAATTGATTGAGTAGGTGAAGGAGTCTGATTACATCCTGATAACAAAAGAATTCCCACTATTGAAGAGAGTATGATGACTTTAATTTTCATTTGGTTGATTATAATCCAAAAAAAAGCAGGTCGTGAGATTATCACGACCTGCAATTTTGTTATTAATCGGTTTAGTATTCGGGCATTGGAGGTGCAGCAGGAGCTTTATTTACTTCTGGAACATCAGTAATCAAAGCTTCGGTTGTCAGGATCATTGCTGCAATAGAGGCAGCATTTTCCAAGGCACCACGGGTCACTTTAGCAGGATCGATGACACCACATTTAACCATGTCACCATATTCGCCAGTGAGAACATCATAACCATATTGCATGTTTTTGGCATCTTTTTGGGCTTTTCGAACGTTCTCAATGATAACTGAACCTTCCTGTCCAGCATTTTCGGTGATTTTGCGCATCGGAACTTCTAATGCTTTGCGAACAATATTTACACCGATTTGTTCATCATCGTATTGCATTTTCAAGCCTTCCAGTACATGGATTGCATTGATTAAAGCAACTCCACCACCTGGTACGATACCTTCTTCAACTGCTGCGCGGGTAGCTGACAGAGCATCTTCCACACGGTGTTTCTTTTCTTTTAATTCTGTTTCAGTTGCAGCACCAACGCGAATGATGGCAACACCACCAGCTAATTTTGCCAGGCGTTCCTGTAATTTTTCGCGATCATAATCACTGGTTGTTTTATCGATTTCAACTTTGATCTGATCGATACGACCTTTGATTGCTGCTTCATCACCTTTGCCACCAACAATTGTAGTATTGTCTTTGTCAGCGACAACTTTTTCAGCACGACCAAGATCTGCAACAGTGGTGGTTTCTAATTTGCGGCCAGTTTCCTCAGAAATAACCTGAGCACCGGTCAGAGTGGCAATATCCTGTAACATTGCTTTGCGGCGATCACCAAATCCAGGAGCTTTCACAGCTAAGACGTTGATCATGCCACGGATTTTATTGAGAACTAAAGTTGCCAAAGCTTCGCCATCGATATCTTCAGAAATGATAACCAGATCACGTTTTCCAACCTGAACCATTTTCTCCAAAACGGGGACAATATCTGCAGCGGCAGAGATTTTTTTGTCATGAATCAGGATATAAGGATCATTGATCACAGCTTCCATATGTTCTGCATCGGTTACGAAATAAGGTGAAATGTAACCACGGTCAAATTGCATACCTTCAACATATTCCTGTTCAAATTCCAAACCTTTGGATTCTTCAACAGTGATGACGCCATCTTTACCAACTTTGTCCATGACATCAGCGATTAATTCACCAATGGAACGATCCTGGGCTGAAATGGTTGCAACATTAGCAATTTCATTCTTTTCGCGAATTTCAATTGCCTGAGATTTGATTTCATCAGCGACCATTTTGGCTGCAGCTTCAATACCACGTTTGAGTAACATCGGGTTGGCTCCAGCGGCCAATGTTTTCAATCCTTCTGTAACAATTGCATGTGCTAAAACGGTAGAGGTAGTGGTACCATCACCGGCGATGTCATTTGTTTTAGTGGCTGCTTCTTTGAGCAGTTGTGCACCCATATTTTCAAATGGGTCTTCAAGTTCGATTTCTTTTGCTACTGTAACACCATCATGTGTGATGGTCGGTGAACCAAATTTTCGATCCAAAGCTACATTACGACCTTTTGGACCTAAGGTTGTTGCCACTGCGTTTGCAACAACATCAATACCATTGCGAAGTTTGCGACGCGCTTCTTCTCCAAAAACCAATTGTTTTGCTGCCATATTTCTATACTCCTGTTCCTATTCAATTACTCTTCAACAATTGCTAATAAATCGCTTTCCCGCAAGATGAGCAACTTTTTGCCATCTACTTTAATTTCGGTACCAGCATATTTTGCAAATAAGACTGTGTCACCCTGAGCAACATCCATCTTAATGCGATCGCCATCTTCATCACGGTCTCCAGGACCAACAGACAAAACTTTACCCTTTTGGGGTTTTTCTTTTGCGGTTTCCGGTAGAACGATACCACCTGCAGTTACTTCTTCTGCTTCGATGGGTTCGACCAATACCCGACTTCCTAATGGTTTTAATTTCATGTGTACTTCCTCCTGCTTTTGCACAAAGGTAAATTTTGGATTGTTAGCACTCTCTATAATAGAGTGCTAAACCGATCGAATCTTACCCGTGTTTAGATTGAAAGTCAAGAGGATTTTTTGAATTCTTATAAAATTCTGATATATGATTTAATGTTTTCCGCAACCTGAATGGGTTATCTTGTAATTCCGTACGTCGCACAAATTTCCTCACTCGTATTTACAATACTCATCACACCTTCATTATTTGAATAATCTTTTCGAATTGTATCGAATACGGCTAAAGCTCTTTCACAATAACCTGTCCCATTTCTATGCATGGCTGCTAAAACAGATCCGTAAGAATAATAATAAACAACCGTACTTTCGGTTAGTGGCAATCCAACTATTTCATAAGGTGGCACTTCTTCTTCCGGTGTATCCTCGGAACATTCCTGCCTAACGATACAACTCTCAATGGCTGTGCAACCATCAATAGCACAGGCAAAAGCAGGAATGGAACCCTCATAATTTCGTGATCGGAAGTACACCAAACCTAATTGTGAATAAACATATGGATCTTGCGGTGTAATTTCAAGCGCACGCATTACATTTCTGGCTGCAATAAAGAATTCCCCAATCTGGCTGTAAGTTCTGGCAATAGCCAGATACGGAATCGGATCCGCCACACCATTTTGTTCATTAATTCTGGCAGCTAAGGCAAAATATTCCAGGGCTGTGTCGTATTGTCTTAATTGACGGTAATTTACTCCAATGGATAAATGAATAAACGTCAGGTTCGGATTAATCTCGGCTGCTTTCTTGTAAGCTTCAATCGCTTCTCCATATCTTCCCCCCTGAGATTCCAGCACAAATCCATATACCCGATATGCATCAAATGACGTATTATCTATCGCAACCGCGCGTTCAGCAAAATCCAACGCATCGCTATATCGCAATTGACGCATATAGATCTCAGCTCGAAAAGCGACAGCCAAAACATTGTTACTATCTAATTGTAGTGCTTTGCCGGATGCTTGCTCGGCTTTGAAAACAAAATTTTCCGCTTCTGAACCTGAATATAAAGGGTTCGAATACCAGTCATAAGTGAGAGATAAAATCGCTTGTGCTGTGCTATCCTCTGGATTAATTTCCACTGCTTTTTCCGCAGACTGAATCGCTTCTTCTAAACGTTGTTTCTTTTCTGCATCTGTTGTAAGTAAATTGGATGAATAAGTCTGGATGCGAGCTAACTCAGCCCAAATGGTTGAATTATTGGGTTCCAAATTCGCAGCTTTGCGATAAGCTTCAACTGCCGTAGGAATATCACCTGCCAGAAATTCTGTTTCACCTTCAAGAGCATATGAATTGGCTGTTCTTGTTGGTAATGGGGTTGGCAAAAATGGTTTTTCTATGACTCCCGCATCAACTTCCCGCCAAATGAAAGCGGCGATTAAAATAAATAAAATCAAAAAGTAAATCCGCAGGGGATTATCTTTTCTTTGAGGCCTAAATAGATGATGATCATCTGGAAGTCTTATACCCATGTATTTACCTGACAAAACCAGAATTTATCTGATTACTCTTCTTCTTCTGAACTGACACCTGTACAAATATTGACAATCTCATTGGCATTATACATAGTAATTTCATCACCACCAACATTTTTAATTAACGCCTCAGATATTTGTAAGGCTTCTGAACATTCACCTACTCGCGCCAGTGCTAAACCATATACTTGATAATATTGTGAAATGATTCCATAATCCAGTGGTATTGCTTCAATTGTCACACCCGCAGTAGAAGTCCCGCCTTTTATGACCAATCTTAAATTCTCAATTGCTTTGGGATATTCAAAATTGCGATAATATAAAACACCTAAATTTCCATAATAATTCGAATTGGTTGGGTTATCAACAATTGCTTTTTCAGCATATTGAATAGCCGTTGCATAAGAACCCTGTGTTTGGTAAACCCGTGAAAGATAAACATCCGGTAATGGATCAGATGGATTGAGCAAATCGGCTTCTCTGAAAGCCTGAACAGCCAAATCGTATTCTGCTACATCCGGGTAATAATAAACTCTCCCTAAACGCATATACAACTCCGGGATATAGCGATTGATCTCAATCGCAGCTGCATATTCCTGCACTGCTTCTCCATAACTTCCCACTAATTCTTGAATATAACCACGTGCTCGATGCGTCTCAAGGGAGTTCGGACTTAAATCTCTAGATTTTTGAGAATTAGAAATCGCATTATCAATCACACCCAGGATAGTTGTGTTGGATTCGTACTGTAATCCATAAACTTCTGCAATATACGCATATGGGATATGATTATTAGGATCTAATTCAATAGCTCGTTTTAACGAAGCAGTAGCATTTAAGTAATCCCCCGATAATCCTTGTGCCCAGCCCCGTAAGGCGTAAGCCATTGCATTATTTTCATTAATCAACAATGCATTACTGGCAGCATCTATTGCTTCTCCGTATTTATTTAAATAAATTAGCAACCTGGAAAGTGAGATGTAATTTCCAGTGTTCATGGGATCTGCCAGAATCGCCTGACGATAAGCTTCAATCGCCTGTGATAATTTACCTTCATTTTCCAGGGTCTGGGCATCAGTCACGTACGATTCTGGTGCTCTGGTTGGAGTAGGAGTAGGCATAAAAAGTGGTGGAACATCCGCAATCACCACCTGATTAACATAAATTCCCACTCCAATTAAGAGTAGCAATAAGATAACCCTTATTGGATTCCCTCGTCGCTTGTGCTTGTTCATATTTAATCTTTTATTACTCAAGTACATATTATCATCTTACCATTATCAATTTTTCTTCGTCAAGAGCTATTAATTTGATCTATTTCATTATTAAGCAAATTATTAATATTTCAGTTCATGATGGAGGGCGTGATTTAAAAAATATAGAGATTACCAATAGGATTTACTCATTTATTCAAAATAACTTTTCATGATTTTTACTTGCTATTCAATCTTGCTCAAGCTAAAATCAACCCATGATTTTTGATGTGTTTAGTTTATTTCCTTCAATTTTCTCCATGTACTCAGATATTTCAATTTTACAAAAAGCGATTGAAAAAAACCTGCTTCAAATCCATATCCATAATATTAGAGATTGGACTAATGACAAGCATCATGTTACCGATGATTCTCCATATGGGGGCGGAGGAGGAATGGTAATGAAAGCTGAACCCATTTTTACTGCTGTAGAAGATGTATTGGGTAATAATTCTTCCACTCCAATCATTTTGATGTCACCCCAAGGCAGACCATTTTCGACGAAAGTAGCGATTGAATTGTCGGTCCTTCCCCGCCTTGCAATTATATGTGGAAGGTATGAAGGTGTGGATGAAAGGGTTATTCAACATCTTATAACCGACCAAATTTCGATTGGTGATTTTGTGGTAACTGGTGGTGAATTACCTGCATTAATGGTGATCGATGCAGTAGCAAGATTCATCCCTGGTGTGCTTGGTGATCCGAAAGGGGCTATCGATGATAGTTTCAGTAATGGTTTATTGGAATATCCTCATTACACAAAACCAGAAAAATTCAGGGAATGGGGTGTTCCTGAAATTCTATTAACCGGACATCACGCCAAAATAGCGAAATGGCGTCGGGAACAATCCTTATCCAGAACATATTATTCTCGGCCGGAATTGCTTCAACAAGCATACCTGACATCGGACGATATATCTTTTTTGATTAATTTAGAAGAAAAAGAAAAATTAGGGCATTTCCAGATACCAAAATAATCTGGTTATTAAATTTTTTACTTATTTCTTTCAAAAAGGGAGATAAACAATGCAACAAAAATTAAGTTATCCAAAAACCTTCTTACTTGGATTTGGTTTCTTCGGAGTTAGTGTCATCTGGTCAGTATACAATGCATTTGTCCCACTTTTTCTGGATGGAAAATTTGGATTAAGTGCAGCCTGGATTGGTTTTTTTATGACGTTGGATAATATAGCAGCCTTCTTAATACAGCCATCCATTGGAGCATACTCAGACCGGTTGAGAACTCCCATTGGGCGACGTATGCCATTCATTTTAATCGGTGCTCCGATCGCAGCTATCGCATTTGGATTGATTCCGATAGTCGCAATCCTTCCTTTATTCGTTTTATGTACCAGTACTCTCTTAATAAGTATGGCATTATGGCGCACACCGGTTGTCGCATTAATGCCAGATATTACACCTTCCAGGTTTCGTTCACAAGCCAATGGTGTTATCAATTTTATGGGTGGAGTCGGATCCATTATTGCATTTTTGATTGGTGCCAGTCTCTACGAAAAAAATCCAAACTATCCATTCTGGCTTGGATCTGGCCTGGTGATCATTTCTTCTTTGCTGGTATTTGCATTTATTCGGGAACCCAAAGAGTTTGAGGTATCGAAGGAAAGTAAACCCAGTTTATTTCACGCTTTATCTGATTTATTTAAAGAAAAAGAAAAAAGTCCATTACGAGTTCTGGCTGCGATTTTCTTTTGGTTCATTGCATATAATGCGATAGAAGCTTTCTTTACCTTATATGCAGTGAAACACCTGAACTTGCCGGAAGCGGATGGAGCCCGGTTGTTAGGACAACTATCATTAATTTTTGTAATCATGGCTCTCCCTGCTGGTTTTATTGGTGCAAAATTTGGTCGAAAACGTACCATCATGACCGGTGTTTTTCTGATGGGGTGTGCCATTTTATCAATGTATGTACTTCCAGTTGAATCCCTCACTGTATTATTTTCCAAACTTCCAGTGATTGGTAATTTTTATTCGGTCAGTATTATTTTGATGATTGCTGGTTTTTCCTGGGCATTAATTAATATCAATTCATTACCTATGGTTGTTGATATGACCAGTGATAGTCACATAGGTACATTCACCGGGTTATATTATTTATCATCAACAATGGCAGCCATTATAGGCCCAAACCTCAATGGCTGGATTGTCCAATTGAGTGGCAATAATTACAGTCTTATGATGTTGTTCTCCCCAATATTTATGCTGGCTGCCTTCATAATGATGACCGGCGTAAAACGAGGTGAAGCAAAGGTTGATTCAAAATAAGTTGTAAATAATTGACATATTTCACCAACAAATCCGACAAATTATAGCTTGTAATTGATTTTCGGAAAGTGATATACTAGAGGTGATGCGTTGGATGCGTGTCAAGAAACATTCCTAATTAATTTATTCGGAGGAGAATAAAAAATGTCTAAAAAAGTTTCTATGTTAGTAGTAATTCTTGTTTTGGCGTCAATGGTCCTTGCTGCCTGCCAACAAACACCAGCCGCCACTGAAGAACCAGCCGCCCCAAAAATTAAAGCTTGTCAGGTAACTGACACCGGTGGTATTGATGATAAATCCTTCAATGCTACAGCCTGGTTAGGTATGCAAAAAGCAGAGACAGATTTTGGTGTTGAGGTTCAATATCTTGAATCACAGCAACAATCTGACTACGAAGTGAACCTAAACACATTCGTCGAAGCTGGTTGTGACTTGATTGTACCAGTCGGATTCCTGTTGGCCGATGCCACCAGTGCTGCCGCTGATACCAATCCAGAACAAAAATATGCTATCGTGGATGTCGATTATCTTGCACAAACCAATGTTTTGGGTAATGCTTCCAAGATCGACCAGGCTACTTTCTTAGCTGGTTATTTAGCCGCTGGCATGACCAAGACCGGAAAAGTTGGTACCTATGTTGGTATCCTCTTCCCAGCCACCCAGGCATTCATGGATGGATATGCAATGGGCGTTGCCAAATATAATGAAGTTCACGGAACCGCAGTCGAAGTCCTCGGATGGGATATGGTTGCACAAAAAGGTTTGGAAGTTGGTAACTTTGAAAGTTTGGACGACGGTCGTGCATTAGGCGAACAATTATTGGATGAAGGCGCTGACATCATCATGCCAGTTGCTGGTCCAGTTGGTCTCGGCACATTAGCTGTTATGCAGGAACGTGGCACTGGTTTATTGATCGGCGTTGATAACGACTGGTCAGTTGCAAACCCCGACAAAGCTGATTTCGTCTTAGCCAGTGCTTTGAAAAAGATCGATGTCTTCGTTTATGAAGCGATCAAAGAAGTTGTTGACGGAAAATTCGTTGGTGGTGCTCCTTACTTGTTGACACTCGAGAATCAAGGTGTTGGTTTACAATTAGGTTCTGCATGGGATGCTCAGGTTCCTGCTGAACTCAAAGCCGAAGTTGAAGGTTTGATCCCTGGAATTATTTCCGGTGAAATCCCAACCATGCCAACCCGCTAGTTAATAATTGATTTCAAAAAAAAGGAGCCAGGTTCAAACCTGACTCCTTTTTTCATAATTATTAAATTTTCATTGTGATACAATAATTTATATTTCCATTAACCCTATATAAAAGAGGTATAAATGGCTCCAGTTCTTGAACTTCGTGGCATTACCAAAAGATTTCCAGGGGTATTAGCCAACGACCATATTGATCTGACCGTTGAAAAGGGAGAAATACACGCTTTACTGGGAGAAAACGGGGCTGGGAAAACCACCCTGATGAATATCCTATATGGATTATACCGCCCAGATGAAGGTGAAATATTTGTTAACGGTCAAAAACTTGATGTCCGTTCTCCCATTGATGCTATCAAAGCAGGTGTAGGTATGGTACATCAACATTTTATGTTGGTTCCAGTATTTACCGTGACTGAGAACGTTATGCTTGGCGAGGAATACGTCAAAGCAGGTGGAATACTGGACCGGAAAAAAGCCGCTGATAAAATTCGTGAAATTTCCAATACGTACAAATTAGATATCAATCCGGATGCGTATATCAGCGACATTCCTGTCGGAATGCAGCAAAGAGTCGAAATAATCAAACTTCTCTTCCGTGAAGCAAATATTCTCATCATGGATGAACCTACAGCGGTGTTAACCCCACAGGAAGTTGATGAACTCTTCAAAATCATGCATACCATGATTGAACAAGGGAAATCAATTATTTTCATCACTCACAAATTAGGTGAAGTCATGGAAATTGCCGACCGAATTACAGTTATTCGCGGTGGAAAAGTAGTTGGTTCTACGACACCAGGAGAGTCAGACCTGAATGATCTGGCAAGTATGATGGTTGGTCGGGATGTCAAACTCGAGGTTGATAAATCTGCAAGTAATCCTGGAAATATTGTCCTGGAGGTGGATAACCTCAAGGTGCTGGATCCGCTTGGTGCCGTTGCTGTCGATAATATGACCTTCAATGTACGTGAAGGAGAAGTCCTTGGGGTCGCCGGGGTTCAGGGAAATGGCCAGACCGAGTTGGTGCGGGCGATAACCGGCTTGACGCAAGCGATCGATGGTAAAGTATTATTGTGCGGGGAAGACATTACACGCTTTTCTCCAAGAAAGATTACAGAAATTGGCTCTGCCCATATTCCCGAAGATCGCCAAAAAGATGGGCTGGTTTTAGGATTTCCAATTTCCGATAACCTGGTCCTTAATACATACTATTTGGATCCGAATTCAAAAGGAATTTGGATGAATCAAAAAATTATCAACGAGAACAGTAGAAATCTTGTGGAAAGCTTCGATATCCGCACCCCCAGTCCTTTTGTGCCAGCCAGTAATCTTTCAGGTGGAAACCAGCAAAAGGTCATTGTTGCAAGAGAATTTTCTCGACCTATTAAATTCCTGGTTGCCTCACAGCCGACCCGTGGACTTGATGTGGGCTCTATTGAATACATACATAAACGCTTGATTCAAAAAAGAGATGAAGGGTGTGCAATTTTGTTAGTCTCAACAGAATTGGATGAAGTGATGCAATTATCCGATCGTATCGCAGTGGTTTATCGAGGCAAAGTCCTGGACATTCTCGATGCAAAAAACGCCACAAAAGAAATCGTTGGTTTGTTGATGGCTGGGATCATCCCAACTGAAGAAGAGAAACAGAAACTTCTCTCCAAGAAAAAACAGATTCTGATGACATAAAGGAATCAATTATGGAAAAAAATGATGAAAAACAAAAGAAGTCATTGGCTGTATTCTGGGATGAGTTTTCTAGAAGTAATATTCTTGTAATTTTATTAGCCATATTGACTGGTATTTTATTGGGTGGTGTGCTGGT
>DAOUGX010000523.1:0-3142 GCA_034428855.1 Anaerolineaceae bacterium
ATTGTTATTAAAAGTAACAACCCCATTGAATTTTTCTGAGCAATGGCTCATCGATAATCCCAAAGTTTTGCCAATTTTGGAGGAAAAATACAAACAGCTTGATTTTGATGCTTTTATTCGGATGATGAAATGCTTTTACAACCTCGATATCACCGATCAATTAGCTCAAATCATTGTACCCACTCTCGTTGTCGTAGGAGAACAAGACCTCTTAAAAACCAGATCATACGCGCAAAGAATTGCTGAATCGATTCCTGGATGTGAGTTTTTTGTTGTTCCAGGATCAGGACACGCTTTATGTTTAGAGAAACCACATGAGTTTAGTAGCCTGGTGATTGGATTTGTTTACAAACATGCTGATAAAAAATAATTCCACAGATGAAAATAAAATAAAAATTGGTGAGAAATACCAATTTTCGAAAACTATCACCGAATCAGACATAAATCTCTTTGCAGGTCTGGTGGCAGATTTTCATCCCATGCATGTTAATGCAAATTATGCTGATCAAAGCAAATCGGGGAAGCGAATGGTGCAATCCGCATTGGTCGTTGGGCTGGTTAATGGTGTTTTGAGAAATTTCCTTCCGGGTAAGAATTTCTCCATTCTTCGACAACAACTTGAATTTCTCAAACCAGTGTTATTAGGAGATACCATAACAGTAAAGGTGGAAATCTTTACCTGGTTTCCAGAAAAAAGGCTCATTACCATGAAGATGGATTGCTTTAATCAAATAAATCAAGAATTGATGACCGGGGAGACGGTAATGATCCATGAATCCGCATGAATGAAAAATAGATTAGGTATCATAAAGGAGGTAGGTATTAAAAAATCTTATCGAAATTTCTTAAGTAAATCAAAAAACTGTAAATAAAAGGAGAAAAATTTGATGAAAAAGTTGCTTGGTATATTAAGTGTTGTGATGATTCTGTCATTGGTTCTTAGTGCATGTGTCTCTCAAGTTACCCCGACTCCAGAACCAGAAGCGCCGGTAGAGGAACCAGTGGAAGAAGTTGTAGAAGAACCAACTGCTGAACCTGTGGAAGAAGTTGTGGAAGAACCAACAGCTGAACCAGAATTAGGTCCAGTGCTCAAAATTGGACAAATCGGGATGATGTCTGGAGCTATGGCATTGTATGGCCTCCAACAACAACGTGGTTTTGAAATGGGTCTTCAATACATGTCTGGTGGCAAAACTGATGATCAAGGCAGATATATTATTGCTAATCGTCCTGTAGAAGTGATCGTCAAAGATGATGAAGGAAATCCAGAAAAAGCAGTAGCGTTAGCATTGGAATTAATTGAGAAGGATGGAGTTGAATTGCTGCAAGGTCCAGTCTCATCTGCCAGTGCCATTGCATTGACAACTGTCGCACTCGAAAACGAAATCATCCTGATGATTGATCCAGCTGCTTCTTACTTTACTACTGGAGCATATTTTAACCCTTATGTTTTCCGAACTTCACGTACCAGTTTTGATGATACTTTGATCATTGCTAAATATCTGGTGGAGAATGTTGGACCAACATTCGCACATATTGGTGTGGACAACGCATTCGGACAGGGTTCAGGAGCTGCATTAAAGTATTCAGTTGAAAAATTTGGTGGACAATTGGTAGCGGATATTTATGCTCCCTTTGAAACAACTGATTTCACGCCTTACATCCAACAGGCAATGGATTCTGGTGCTGACAATCTCTTCCTGACCTGGTCAGGAACTGGTTATGTCACACTCTTCCAGGGTTTGGCAGATATGGGTGCTTTAGAGGAAATGACAGTAGGTACCGGATTTGGTGATAATGTATCATTCGGAGCTGTGTTTGGAGAAAGCACCTTGAATTCAATTGGTTTAAATGTTTACCATTACACAGTACCTGAAAATCCAGTGAATGATTGGCTCGTAGAAAATCATTTTGCCAAATATAAAGATGAAGCTGATGGTGCCATTAATGCTTATCCGGATTTATTTACA
This sequence comes from Anaerolineaceae bacterium, assembly GCA_034428855.1. Classification (GTDB taxonomy): domain Bacteria; phylum Chloroflexota; class Anaerolineae; order Anaerolineales; family Anaerolineaceae; genus UBA6170. The sequence continues at coordinate 1,971 of DAOUGX010000523.1, forward strand.
GCAGGTGGTATGGCTTCCGCAATCGCATTGGCTACAGCTCTTGAAGCAACTGGTGGTGATACTTCTGGTGATGCAATGATCGCTGCCCTTGAAGGCTTAAAATTTGAAGGTCCAAAAGGAACTTATTATATTCGACCAGAAGACCATGTTTGTGAACAACCTATGAACATCCTGAAATTAGTGAATCTAAATCCAGATTTGAATGGTGATGGTATTAATGAATATGAGTTCTTTGAAACAATCTATGTTTCAGCATATGATGAATTAGGCGTTCCATGCACCTTGGCAGGTGATTATGCATCCCGTTGTGGTGATTTACCTGTAGTACCAGCCCCATAATTCGTTTATAAAAAAACGGGAGAAGGATGAAAGTCCTTCTCCCAATAAAATATTGTTTTTTTTCAATAAAGGTCTTAACCTTGATTTGAGTAAAATTTATTTATTGGTATTTTTTAAATTGTTTGTTGAATTATTAGAAGATTGAAATGATTTTTAAAAGATTTCAAAAAGGAAACTTGTATGTCCGATGAAACTATTCTTAAAGCGGTAAACCTTTCCAAAGTTTTTGGCGGTCTGATTGCTGTTGATCATGTTGACATCCAGATCAAAAAACAGACCATGCATGCTATCATCGGTCCAAATGGGGCAGGAAAAACCACCCTTTTTAATTTATTAAGTGGTGTTATGCCACCTACTACTGGCCAGGTTTTTTATAAAGGAAATGATATTACCCGAATTTCTCCACAAAAAAGAGCACATTTGGGGATCGGACGTTCTTATCAAATCACGAATATTTTTCCAAATCTTTCTGTGCTTGAAAACATCAGATTGGCAGCTCAAGCAATGGGAAGAGACAATTTTAAACTATTCCAATTAGCAGATAATTTTCGCCAATATATCGAAAAATCGGAAGAAGTAATCAATTTGATTGGGTTAAGTGGGCGTGAAAATATTATTGCACGAAACTTACCACATGGAGAAAAGCGAAAATTAGAACTAGGGATCATGTTGGCATGTGATCCGGAGTTATTGCTTTTTGATGAACCAACAGCAGGCATGTCATCTGAACAGGTACCAGAACTTATCGAAATTATCAATAAAGTTGTGCATCAAAAAGATCGGACTGCAATTCTGGTGGAACATCGGATGGATATGGTCATGTCAATCTCTGA
>DAOUGX010000524.1:0-5870 GCA_034428855.1 Anaerolineaceae bacterium
GAGGACAAGCCATCGCCTCAACAGTTCATTTGATGGGGATGTAAATCTCTGTGATTAATTCTTCTGGAGGAACTTTACACTTGTCTTTTAGATATACCTCGTAGGGATAAGCATCCCGAAGTTGTTCTCCACTGGCAGGTAACCAATCCCGATAAATTTTATTCCAGGTTTGCCATAATGTTTCATAGGGTCCGTTGTGTGTAAAGATTGCAACTCTACCGGCAGGTAATTCCATTTCGACGACCTCTCCCCTCTCCCAGACCTGAGCTCCCTCTTTTAATATGTAGCCAGCTATGTATCGGCTTTCATCTGCTGGTACTTCGACACTGTCATCCGGGCATATACCCAGGCAACCTTCTTCCAGGGAGCCCTTAATGCGATTGAAATTGATGAAGCGAGTCAGTACAGTAAAAGCTTCATCTGCTGCTTGATTAAAATTGTTATCGACCAACCCTTTTTTAGTGACTGTCAGAACCTTTCTGGATGGTAATTGTTTGTATTTGGCTTCCATTTTTATTCTCCTGATTTCAGGTATGATTTCAATAGGATTTAACACGACCACAGGTCTTCGACCTGTTTTCCGCACCTGGCTGGGAGTCGTTTGGAACAATTGTCTGAAGGCTTTGGTGAAAGCTGCCGGGGTCTGATATCCGGCTTGCAGGGCAATCTCGGTTATCGTATATGAACTGTGCAATAATGCTTCGATGGCTTTACCCATGCGCAATCGCTGGATGAAATCTCCCAGAGTCTCACCTACATACGCACGAAAGATGCGATGGACATGGAATGGTGAATAACCTGCCACATTCGCCAGTTCCTCCAGGCTTAAACTATGTTCCAAATGCTCCTGAACGTACAGAATCATCTCATTGATGCGCATCTGAGCAGTCATCTGGTCACGATTCAAAGCATGGAGCGATATCTTGTATGTCGACATACTTTTATTAAACCTGAATTTGCGTTTTTGCGCTATTCCATTCTTGCTATATTATATGAATTAATAAATTTGTGCGATCACAAAGGTTTTCGTAACTTTTCTTTTTTATTGGCGTTTCTATTACTGTATAATTATTTTTTAATCCCCTTCTTATCAGTTGATCGGAATCCATATGCTCAAAAACAAACCATTTCGAATTTTTTCGAAATCTACACGAAGTTTCTATACTATTTCAAGGAAATCAGAAGATTTTTCTCTGGGAAAATTCCTGCATGGATATTTTTATGCGCGCTGGCCTTATCTCTATATAGGTGCGGGTAAGGCCGATCTACCCTGGGTCAAACGATTATTACCGGTTATCAATTTTATTTCCAGAATGAATCCTTTTCAGAAAGAATCCAGTTCTCAACATGGACTCACCATAGCTAGTCACACAATCGCTGATGGCTATCATGGTAAAGCTATTCCTCTTAACACAGCCCGTGAATTAATTCTGGTAAATGAACCTATCAATCGACCGGATTTAGAGCATGTAATCCCCTATACCAAAGCGAGAGCAATCATTCTAGAGCATCCTGACCATATTGTTGCCCTGGATTGTCCCTGTCGAGCAGGGAAAGAACACCCCTGTACTCCGGTTGATGTATGCCTGATCGTTGGGGAACCGTTTGCCAGTTTTATCAGTGAACATCAACCCGAAAAATCACGCTGGATAACGCAGGAAGAAGCTGTAAAGATTCTGGAACAGGAAGATGAACGTGGACATGTGCATCATGCTTTCTTTAAAGATGCGATGTTGGGACGTTATTATGCCATATGCAATTGTTGCAGCTGCTGTTGTGGCGCAATGAAGGCACACCAAAATCACATTCCAATGTTAGCTTCCTCCGGTTATGTGGCACAAATTGACAAAGACATTTGTCTGGATTGCGGTACCTGCCATTCATATTGTCAATTTTCCGCTCTAGGGTTTGACGATCAAGGCATTTCCCAGGTAGTTTTGGAAAATTGTATGGGATGTGGCGTATGTGTTTCAAAATGTCCCACCGGTGCGATAGAATTAATTCTGGAACCCTCAAAAGGTGTTCCACTGGAAATCGCAAATTTAGTTTAATCTTCTTCATCCATTCATTTCATCAAACATTCTCTCCTTGGTTTTTCGGTGAACCAACCTGGATCCCCTACTCCATGGCTTGATATCCACTTTTTGTGTACAAACTATGGCTCTTTGGGTACTTGATTTTTAAATTAAATAATTTATAATTATTCTAAATAAAGAATTATTCTTATTATGATGAACTCCATGAATGATCCAACGATTCGATTTAATGAACTTATCATCCTGTTAAAAGATCGTGGGTATCGGATGACCCCTCAGCGGCTCGAATTAATCCGGTTTATTGCAGCCAGCGATGGACATCCCAGTGCATCTCAGATCTTTGAGGCAATGAGAAACCAATTTCCAACCATGAGTCAGGCAACTGTATATAACACCTTAGCTCTGTTAAAAGACATGCATCAGGTTTTGGAAATAAATTTGCATGGTGATAGTCATTATGACGGTAATCGCCCTGAACAACATCCGCATATTATCTGTATTGAATGCAACAGGATAATCGATGGCAATTGGGAGTATGAAGATACCGTCATAACCAATTTGGAACAAGAAACGGGTTTTAAAATAATCCGTTCACAGATTGCTTTCTTTGGACTTTGTCCAGAATGCAAAGAGAAAAATTTGTAATAATCTGAGAATTAAAGATCATTCGTGGTCTAAAAATTAATTAGTAAAAGGAGAAACATATGAGCGAAAATAGTAAATGTCCAGTAACCGGAAAAATGGGTAGTACAGCTGCCCAACAAGGTACGTCCAATCGGGATTGGTGGCCAAACCAACTCAACCTTAATATCCTTCACCAACATACACCAGAATCCAATCCTTTGGGTCCTGATTTTAATTATGCCGATGAATTTAAAAAACTGGATTATGAAGCAGTAAAGAAAGATCTGGCTGCTTTATTGACCAACTCACAGGAATGGTGGCCAGCGGATTGGGGACATTATGGTGGTTTGATGATCCGTATGTCCTGGCACAGTGCCGGAACTTATCGCACGGCGGATGGCCGTGGTGGTGGTGGCACAGGCAATCAACGCTTTGCGCCAGTCAATAGTTGGCCGGATAATGTCAACCTGGATAAAGCCCGCAGGTTATTATGGCCAATCAAACAAAAATACGGGAATAAACTCTCCTGGGCCGATCTGTTGATACTGGCTGGCAATGTTGCACTGGAAACCATGGGCTTTAAGACCTTCGGTTTCGGTGGCGGTCGTGAAGACATCTGGCAACCGGAAGAAGACATCTACTGGGGTTCAGAGACTGAATGGTTGGGAGACAAACGCTACTCCGGCGATCGCGAGCTAGAAAATCCACTGGCAGCTGTTCAAATGGGGTTAATCTATGTTAACCCGGAAGGACCCAATGGAAATCCTGACCCGGTCGCTTCAGGGCGTGATGTGCGCGAAACTTTTGCACGTATGGCAATGAACGATGAAGAAACCGTCGCACTGGTAGCTGGTGGTCATACATTTGGGAAAGCGCATGGTGCTGGAGATCCAACGCTGGTTGGTGCTGCACCAGAAGGTGCTTCACTCGAAGAACAAGGGCTGGGATGGAAAAATCGCCTGGGTAGTGGCAAAGGGGTAGATACAACCTCCAGTGGAATCGAAGGCGCCTGGAAACCGAATCCGACAAAATGGGATATGGGTTATTTTGATATGCTTTTTGGATATGAGTGGGAATTGGTCAAAAGCCCAGCCGGTGCTCATCAATGGGTTGCCAGGGATGTCAAACCAGAGCACATGATTCCGGATGCGCATGATCCAACCAAAAAGTACCCCCCTATGATGACCACTGCGGATTTGTCTCTGCGGTTTGATCCCATTTACGAACCAATTTCTCGCCGTTTCCATCAGGATCCAAAAGCCTTTGCAGATGCTTTCGCCAGAGCCTGGTTCAAACTCACCCATCGCGATATGGGACCGAAAGCCCTTTACCTGGGTCCTGAAGTTCCTCAGGAAGACCTGATCTGGCAAGACCCCATTCCGACCGTTGATCATGCCCTGGTTGTAGAAAAAGATATTTCCGACCTGAAGCAGAAAATATTATCCTCAGGTTTGAGTGTATCTGAATTGGTATCCACTGCCTGGGCTTCTGCTTCTACTTATCGTGGTTCTGACAAACGTGGTGGAGCGAATGGTGCCCGTATCCGCCTGGAACCACAAAAGAATTGGGAAGTAAATCAACCACAGTTACTCACAAAAGTATTGGGTGTTCTGGAAGGAATCCAAAAAGAGTTCAATGCTGCTCAGGTAAATGGAAAGAAAGTTTCACTGGCTGATTTGATTGTCCTGGGTGGATGTGTTGCCATTGAAAAAGCAGCCAAAGCAGCTGGCTTTGAAGTCAAAGTTCCATTCACTCCTGGACGTATGGATACAACCCAGGAATTGACCGACGTGGAAAGTTTTACAGTACTGGAACCGGTTGCCGATGGATTCCGAAACTATCAGAAAAAAGTATTCTCCGTCCCTGCAGAAGCGATGTTGGTGGATAAAGCACAACTCCTGACCCTCACTGCCCCAGAGATGACTGTATTGGTTGGTGGTCTGCGTGTGTTAGGTGCAAATTATAAACAATCCAATCATGGAGTCTTTACTAAAAAATTGGGTACCCTCAGTAATGATTTCTTTGTCAACCTGCTGGATATGTCCACCCAATGGTCACCTGTTGGTGAAGATGCCGACACATTCGAAGGTCGCGATCGTAAATCTGGTGAACTAAAATGGACGGGTACTCGGGTTGACCTGGTATTTGGATCAAATTCACAACTACGCGCATTGGCTGAAGTGTACGCACAGGATGATGCCAAAGAAAAATTCGTGAAAGATTTTGTTGCTGCCTGGAATAAGGTGATGAATCTGGATCGTTTTGATCTCAGATAGTACAAAGATTGGGAGTCATATTCTCATTTGACTTCTAAAACAAAAACCGGTTCAGTGAGTGGAGTATCGCACACTGAACCGATTTTTTTGTTGTGTTACCTGAACAAAAGGATGATCTTAATCCTCTGCTGGATCATTTTTGAAATACCAGAAGCATTACTTTTCCAAGACCTATTTTCATGCCTGGCTGCAACTCATACGGTTTCTGTGGCTCAATCCGTTGTCCATTGATGGTGACGCCATTGGTACTGTTCAGATCGCTAATGGTATACATGTTCATGCCAGGGTCAAAATTGATTTCTGCGTGTTGCCTGGATATATCTCCTTCACTGGAGAAGAGAGGGATGACCCTACCAATGACCAGAGGTAAGTTTTGCAGTGGTATGCGCTGACCAATATTCCCAACGTTCAGGGATTTCTCAATAACCAAAACTGCCTGCCCTGCCCCTGTTGGTGCCACACGGGTATGTAATTCGTCGACAGGTGGTGTAATTGGTTTGCTGATCGGTTCAGAGAAACCGCTACTGGCCACCACGGGTTGCGATTTGGTGGTAAAGACAAAACTGACTTTGTGTTGACCAAAGGCTACCCGATCGCCACTTTTCAGTTTGTTCATACTATTGGTGGCCAATAATTTTCCATTCAAATAAGTTGGATTATTAGAAGCCAGTGGTTCAATAAAAAATGATCCTTCTGAAAAGACAAATTGGGCATGTTTACGGGAAATAGTCATGCCAATAGCAAGTATTTGCATATTAACAGCCAGCATTATGTTGTGATTTACTTCCGTGCTCGGGCGGCCAACGACCGCAGGAGTCCATTGAATATCAAAAGTAATGTTAGATGTTTCCTCACGTAAGAGTGCATGATCTTTGGGATCCAACATTTTCCGGATGGTTTGGTGCAAATACACAATACTCAACTCATCCTGGGG
>DAOUGX010000525.1:0-5408 GCA_034428855.1 Anaerolineaceae bacterium
GTTGGATCCCAGACATACATCGGAACAGAAAAACCGTGTACTAAAACGACTGTTTCACCTGCGGGATTACCACTCAATTCATAATGCACAAAGCCATCTGATAATTCAATAAATGTACTTGAAGATAAGTTTCGTATGGATGAATCGAGTACCTGTTTTTCAGGGTTAAGAATCAAATAGGCAGCCAGACTACCAATTATTAGTAGATCGAAAAAAATAAACGATTTTAGCAACCTATTTTTTTTCATTTTTACCTCAATCCGGGGGGAGAAATCTGAATTTATACGCAGGAGGTTGACAATTTTTGAAAATCTTTTTCTCCACATGAATAATTATAGTGCTGATTTTTGCTGGGTTTTCATACCAAAAACACCGATAAATTAGGACAATTTTAGTAAACTTATTTTGAATCCTGTTATAATAGCCCGCATGAAATATCATATTTGGACTGAAGGTTGTCAGATGAACGTTGCCGATTCATTAAGGGTAGCTTCATCTTTAGAAAAATTAGGGTACCACAACACTGAAAAAGCCACCGAGGCTGACGTTATCATTTTAAACACATGCGTTGTACGACAAAGCGCTGAAGATAAAGCGGTTGGGCGATTAAGTTCGCTTAAACCTTTGAAAATGAAAAATCCGGATCTGGTAATCAATTTGATGGGTTGTTTGGTAGGTGTGAAAGACAATCCACGCCTGAAAAAGCGCTTCCCATATGTGGATGTATTTTCACCCCCTTCCGATCCGGTACCTTTGATTCAGCACCTTTTGGAAAAAGAAGGCCGTGAACATGAGCTGGAAGAGACGATGACACGCTTCGCGTTTATGGATGGTGATCTGGTGATTCCCGATACCGATCAGGGAAATCTGGTTTCCAGTTTCATACCGGTCGTTTTAGGATGTTCTCACGCGTGCACATACTGTATCATCCCTTACCGCCGCGGTATCGAAAAAAGCCGTCCCCCTCAGGAAATCCTTACCGAAGCACAGGCACTTGTCCAACAGGGGGTAAAAGAAATAACCCTTTTAGGACAAATAGTGGACCGATATGGAGCAGATCAATCTGATTATCCAACGTTAGCAGGAATGCTGCGGCGTCTTCACTCAATTGATGGGTTGGAACGAATACGATTCCTGACCTCGCATCCCAACTATATGACCGATGAACTCCTCGATGTAGTGGCTGAATACCCCAAAGTCATGCCACATATTGAAGTCCCCATTCAGGCAGGCAATGACCAGGTGCTGGAGAATATGCGCCGTGGATACACAAATCAGCAATACCGTGAGTTGGTTGATCGCATCCGAGAACACATTCCTGGTGTCTCAATCGCTACTGATATTATCGTTGGTTTTCCTGGCGAAACGGAAGAACAATTCCAGGATACCTACGATCTTCTGGCTGATTTGAAATTAGATGTCGCTCACCTGGCCCGTTATTCACCCCGTACTGGCACAGTTTCCGCTCGACGAATGGAAGACGATGTTCCCGATGAAGAAAAATGGCGACGTTTCCGTTTGCTGGAAGATTTACAGGAGAGCATTGTTAGCGATATTCATGCAAAATACATGGATAAATCTGTCCCTGTTTTATTTGAAGAAAAAAGCAAAAAAGACCGCTGGCGTGGCCGTACTGAAACCAATAAATTGGTTTTTGTGGAAAGTCAGGATGATTTACGTGGTAAGATTCTTCCGGTACAAATTAATTGGACCGGTCCCTGGTCCATGTTAGGTCATTTGATTTCTTGAAAAAGTATTTATTTATTGGTCTGATTTTCATTATTATCATCACCTCTGGGCTGGCTTACTATTACTTTTTTGATCGAGCAGATACTACATCTCGCTCAACCAGAGTGATGGAATGGATTCGTAATCCTGAAAAACATCCCGATTGGTCGCTACAGGCTGGTGATCGATGCGGAGACGCTCCTTTCAGTTTGCCAACCAGTGGATATATTGGGTTTCTTTGGGATGACTCCTTCCGGCCTGGTCATCGACACTCCGGTCTGGATATATTCGGAGGAACCGAAAATGGAATCACACCTGTCTACGCTGCTTATGAAGGTTATTTAACCCGTCAATCGGACTGGAAATCAACCATCATCATCCGAATTCCTTCAGATCCATTACAGCCCGGTCGGCAAATCTGGACATATTACACACATATGGCTGACGAAGATGGAAATGATTACATCGTCGAGGATTTTCCTCCAGGCACGATTGACATCTATGTAAAAGCCGGGACATTATTGGGGTATCAGGGGAATTATTCCGGCACACCAGGCAACCCAACCGGGACACATTTACATTTTTCCATCGTAAAAGACAATGGTGAGAATCAATTTTTGAATGAAACCATCATTGAAAACACTGTAGATCCATCCCCCTATTTCAATATTGTCCTTAACGCCAATCTGACTCCATCTGAAATACCTGTTTGTCCTTAAGTCAGCGTTTAAAATCAAATAGCTCCTTTTCAATCTGATTTATAATAATTAATAATTCCATGTTACATCTTGCTTATTTCCAGGAGGGAAAAGCAAATGCTTACATATCGTGATTTGAGCACAGGCTTTAAGGAATTGGAAATCGATTTTCACAAGCCAATCATGGTTCACACTTCTCTTTCTTCTTTTGGGGAAATCCGTGGGGGAGCAGAAACCTTATTAGGCGCATTATTAGCCAGTTTTCCTACTGTAATCTCACCAACCTTCACCTACAAAACGATGGTGATCCCCGAGACTGGGCCAGAAAACAACGGAATTGAGTATGGATCTGGGCGAGATTTGAATAAAATGGCTGAGTTTTTTTCCAGAGATATGCCGGCTGACCGTTTGATGGGAACACTGTCTGAAAAAGTTCGCTTACACCCCCATGCAACTCGATCCACCCATCCAATCCTCTCCTTTGCAGGGATAAACGCTCAGGAAGCCATTGAGACACAAACGCTGAACCAACCTTTCGCTCCGATTCAATGGTTAGCAGAACACCAGGGATCTGTGTTACTGTTGGGGGTCGACCATACTGTGAATACCAGCATCCATCTGGCTGAACAACTGGCAGGTAGAAAAATGTTCATTCGCTGGGCACTCTCGTCAGGTTCCATTTTAGAATGTCCAGTTTTTCCAGGTTGCTCCGATGGATTCAACCAGGTGGAAACTGAGTTGGCAACCATTACCATTCCAAAAAAAATTGGGAATGCTTTGATTAAAGCAATCCCAATTTGTGAGATGATTGAAAGATTAGTGCCAATGATTCACAAGGAACCTGAAGCTTTTTTATGCGAAAGAGCAAATTGTCCTCGTTGTACATCTGTTCGTAATGCACTTGCCGGGTAAATTGAGTCCACAAATGCGAAAACTTGTTTGTGCTATACTAAATCTCGGAGAATTAATTCAAATCTTCAGTCAATTTGTGCTTGGAATCAATTATTTAGTAGATACTACTTTCTGCTATTTTATTTTTGATATTTATCAGGATGATGTATGAGCCATGCGAATACGCAAACCCCATTGGAATTAATCTTAAAAATCAGTCGCGAATTAGCCACAACATTGGAATTGGAAGAAGCTTTATCCAAAGTTATTCTCTTATCAATGGAAAATGTGGGGGCTGAACGCGGTAGCCTGATCGCTGTGAATAGAAATCTTGAACCCATCGTAGCAGCGATCTTTGCCGATGGTCATCTGGTACCTTACACCAATGAACAGGTACGCACCATTCTAAGTTATGGGTTGGCAGGGCAGGTCATTAAAACCCAGAAACCGGTGTGGATCGTTGATACCAGTAAAGATGAACGGTGGTTGCGTCGTCCGGATGATGCTGCTAATAAAACCGGAGCTAAATCAGCAATTTGTATTGCCTTGAAAGCACGTGATCAACTGGTTGGCGTTTTAACAATTGTCCACCCCAAACCAGATTTTTTCAATCAGGAACAATTTGAATTATTACAAACTATTTCCGATCTGGCAGGCATAACCATTCACAATGCGATCCTGTATGCTTCTTTAAATGAGAGCAATCAACGCTACCAGGAGTTGTTTGATGACAGCATTGATCCAATCCTGATTACGGATTGGAAAGGAAGAATTATCGAAGCCAATCGTCAGGCACGGATCTGTGTGGGAGCCAGTTTTAATGATCCATTAACGATCTCCATCCAGGACTTTCACCAGGTCGACTGGGAACAAGTAGGTGAAGAATTTAAAAGCATTCACTCTGGAGCAACTGCAAATTACGAATCGGAATTTCATTGTCTGGATCAAAAAATTTTTCCAGTTGAAATTCATGCACGCAAAGTCATCATCAATGAAAAAGAGTTTGTTCAATGGACATTGCGTGATATTTCCGAACGAAAAGCATTGGACGCTTTACGCGAAGATATGATGTCGATGATTTATCATGATTTGCGTTCACCATTAGCCAATATCATCTCAAGTCTGGACATTCTGGATACGCTGTTACCCAGGAATTCATCGATTACCCCCGTCTTCCAAATCGCAGTTCGGTCGACAGACCGTATGCAGCGATTGATCAATTCTTTGCTTGATATTAAACGTCTGGAAGCTGGCCAACCCATCACCAATCCAAAATATATCAACATGAATGCACTGCTACAGGAGTCCATCGAAGCCGTAGCTCCCACCATAACCAGTAAACGCCAACAACTGCATGAACAAATACAACCGGATTTACCTCAACTCTTTGCAGATGAAGGAATGATTAAAAGAGTTGTGATCAATTTATTAGAAAATGCATTAAAATTCTCTCCTTTGGATGGAAAGATTCTCATCTCTGCTCAACCAGACAATGAGAACATTGTGATCTCTATTAAAGATAGTGGCCCTGGCATTCCAGATGAAGCACAGGATCGAATTTTTAACAAATTTACCCGCCTGGATGCCAAGACATTTCCAAAAGGGATTGGACTTGGACTGGCTTTTTGTAAACTGGCGGTCAACGCACATAATGGTAAAATCTGGGTAGAAAGTAAGCTCGGTCAGGGAAGCCAATTTTATATCGCTCTGCCATTGAAAAAAGAATTAGAAAAGGAACCAAATTAGAGGTGCTATGCAGGAAATTGTAAATCGAGTTTTTATTGAAACCCATTATCCTGGTGTCACGTTAGGAGCTATCAGTCGTGAGCACGGATTGATTTTAGTAGATTCCCCCTTTCGTCAGGACGATACACGCTCCTGGCGTGCTTCATTATTAAATCTTGGTGGAGGGATAGCCAGAATTCTGGTGCAAATGGATGCTCATATAGACCGTTCCATGGGAGCAAAAGCCATGGAGTGCACCATTCTCAGCCATATTGAAGCCGCAAATGTTTTTCAGAACCGGCCAGCTTCTATTAAGGCACAGACACTGGATGCAGGCGCAGAATGGGAAAATTACAATGGACTCGG
>DAOUGX010000526.1:0-1673 GCA_034428855.1 Anaerolineaceae bacterium
TATCGTATTACCAATCCGATAAAAGTGATTGTTGATATTTTATCCAAAAGTGAACGATTACTCAATCCTACGGAAGTATTTCTTCAGGCAAAACAGAAAAATTCTAATATTGGTTTGGTTACTGTTTACCGTACGATGGAAAAATTAGAGAAATTAAGATTAATCGATCGAGTGCACATGCCAGATGGATGTCAGTCTTTTTTTAAATCATGTAATGGACACCAACATTTGCTGATTTGTTCAACCTGTGGGAAAGCCGAATATTTTGAGGGTGAAAATCTCAATCAATTTTTTCAAAATATTGGTGACCAATTCGGGTATCTTGTAAAAGATCATTGGTTGCAACTTTTCGGATCTTGCGTGGAATGTAAACAATCAGAATAATTTTTTCAGGTGAAAAAATATCATTTATGAAAAAAAGCGGAAATTTGTACATTATTGCTACTCCGATCGGAAATTGGGAGGATATCACCTATCGAGCCATTAAAACTCTGAAAGAGGTGGATATTCTGGTTTGTGAGGAATTTCGGATTGGGAGCACCCTGTTAAAAAAACTTTCTCTTCCTGCAAAAGAATTAATCAGTTTAAATGAACACAATGAAAGAGATCAGGTTGGTTTAATCCTTCAAAAACTTTTTGAAGGATTAAATGTAGGATTAATTTCCGATTGTGGCACACCTGTTTTTGCAGATCCAGGCCATTTTCTGATCAATCAAGCCACACAATTTGGAATTAAAGTAATTCCGGTCCCTGGAGTTTCATCATTAATGGCTGCATTATCCGTATTGGATTTTAAACTGGAGAGATTCTATTTTGTTGGTTTTTTACCCCGAGAAAAAGAAGAGAGAAAAAAAGCTTTAGATTCATTACGGACCATCGATATGCCAATCATTTTAATGGATACACCTTACCGCCTACAAAAAATTCTGGAAGAAGTGGGTCAGGTTTTTGGAAAGAATCGAAATATTACTTTGGGTATGAATATAACTTTGGAGAATGAAATTTTCTTGAGAGGGTCAGTGTCTGAAGTCATCAGACAAATCAACCAAAAGAAAGCCGAATTTATTCTAATCGTACACTCAAAATAAAAGACCGTCAGATTGAATTGACGGTCTTCTTGTGCCCCCAGGGAGATTCGAACTCCCGTTTTAGCCTTGAAAGGGCTGCGTCCTGGTCCCCTAGACGATGGGGGCATTGAATGAACGAGATTTTATCAGAAGGCCCCATGTTGGTCAAGGGAAAATGAACATTTCTGGGAAAATTCTATTAGAAATGGTCACTCAATTTTCAAATAGATTGCTGTTCGACTTTTTCTCAAGAATACAATCAGGGGTGTCATTGAAAGGGGAATTAACCGCTTTTCCAACCATGTAAGCGTTCATTTTTTCTGCCGGGTATGGTTGCATCATACTAATCAATTCTACTGGAGTTCGATTCTCTAACCAATCAAACATTTGATCTTTATCAAAAATCACCGGCATACGATCATGAATTGGCTTTAGAATTTCATTAGCATTACAGGTAATGATGGCAGTACTCCAAAGCTCCCCACCATCAGGTGCATGCCATATTTCCCATATTCCTGCCAGAGCAAAGGGTTGTTTGTTTTCTAACTGGAAATAAAAAGGTTGTGAAGATCCACCTTTCATACTTGATCGTTTCCATTCATAAAA
>DAOUGX010000527.1:0-2516 GCA_034428855.1 Anaerolineaceae bacterium
ATTTCATCACTGCTGACAGCATGCCATGAGATGGTCAGGTCTTTTAAGTGTTTTAATCTTAAATTATCATTCTTTTCAGTCATGCATTCTCCTTAAATTGGATCGATAATGGATGATTATCAGGGAAAATAAGAGCAGTAATTAAATTACTGCTCTAAAATTTTACTACAAAAAATTATCCCGGAATTGGACCGATGTAAGTTCCGTTCGGTAAAACGGTATTTTTGGGGATCACCACAATACCATCACGAACAGAGAATAAATTTTCGTCGATCTCAGTTCCAGCTGGGAATGGGCGAATGACAACCCCACGACCAATGCGCACATTTTTATCCAGGATGGCCCCTTCAATATACGAACCATTCCCCACCCCCAAAGGTATTTCATGCTCATTAACGCCCACCGGATAATTTTCCTGGTTGCAGGCGGAGAGGCGATCATAATAATCCGAACCCATCATGATCGTATCAATAATACGAACTCCTGAGCGTATTTGTGAACGCAAACCAATGATGGAATGCCGAATTTCAGCATGGTTAATACAACATCCATCGGTCAATAAAACTCGCTCCAGCATACTGTTTTCCACTGTGGAACCTGGTAAAAAGCGTGGATGTGAGTAAATCGGACTGCGTTGATCAAAGAAATTAAATGGAGAGTCCGGTCCGGTTAAAAGCAGATTGGTATCGTAAAATGAACGAATCGTTCCAATATCTTCCCAATAGCCATCAAAATCAAAACCGACCACTTTCTTATTTTCAATAGCATGAGGGATCACATGCTTGCCAAAGTCCTCCATGGAAGTATGTTCTAACATTTCGAACAGTACTTCTGTTTTAAAGAAATAGATTCCCATAGAACCCAGAAAAGGTCTTGCTTCATCATCACGACTGACCATATCAGCCAGAACCACTGGATCGGTTGGTTTTTCGGCAAACCGGGTAATTTCAAAATCAGAATTCCGCTTTAAGATACCAAAGCGATCCGCTTCATTTTTTCGGATCGGTTGAACGGCAATGGTGATATCCGCATTTTTTTCCCAATGGAAACGTGCCATCTCTTCGTAATCCATACGGTACAGATGATCGCCCGCCAGGATCAGAACATAAGGTGTACGCGCTGATTTGATTTCAAATAATTGTTTACGCACCGCATCTGCAGTCCCCTGATACCAATCGGCAGTGTTTACCGTCTGTTCCGCTGCCCAAATCTGGACCCAACCGGTATGGAAAGTATCAAATTGATAGGTACGGGTGATATGACGATGTAAAGAGACGGAATTGAACTGAGTCAACACAGCCATTTTGTAAATTCCGGAATTAATACAATTGCTGATCGGAATATCAATTAATCGATATTTTCCTGCTATTGGAACAGCAGGTTTGGAACGCATGGTTGTTAATGGCTGTAAACGAGTACCCCGACCACCCCCCAAAATCACTGCGAGAACCTGATCCATCTTAGGCATATCACCCTCCAGGAAAAAATAAGTTAATTTTATTTATTATAGATGAGCGCATAAAGGTCGTCCAGTCAATTGAGCTTCGAAGTTTTCTGAAAAAAAGCCTTCCCTCATCATCATATTTCTGCATGTACAATTAACCTAACCTCATGCTAAAAACAAAGTTGATAAATCATCCCACAAAAACCAACACGATCTTAACACCACTGGGAATTGGATTAGCGCTATCCCTGTTAGGTGATGCAACCCTTTATGCTGTTCTGCCATCGTCTGAAATTGCCAGTCAAGCCGGGTTGAACCTTGCAATGGTTGGTTTTCTGCTGGGTATCAACCGTTTGGTGCGTATTCTGTTCAATGGTTTGGCAGGCTGGATTTATGATCGCCTTCCCCGACGTTCCTTAATGCTGATCTCGCTGGGTATAGGTACGATATCCACGATGCTCTACGCTGTTGGGTCGGGTCTCTTCATCCTGACTGTTGGCCGTGTGTTGTGGGGATTAGCCTGGTCAGGGATGTGGATTGGTGCCAATAGTATGACTCTGGATGTGTCTAATGATCTCAATCGTGGGCAGGTCAATGGGCGTCTTCAGATGTGGTTTTTTATTGGCGTAGCGCTATCATCTTTTTGTGGAGGATTATTTACCGATTTATTTACCTATCGAGGTGGCTTATGGGTCAGCACAGTACTTTCAGCTTTGGGTTTATTGGTCTGGATTCGATATCTCCCAGAAACTCGCCCCAGGATTACTGATCAAGATGACCGTTTAAAGGACGAGGTCCTCCACAATAAAACCGGCTTCCCATGGAAACTAACTATAACCTGCAGCTTGCCTTTCTTTATTAATCGCCTTATATTCACAGGCGTATTAGGTTCCACGACAATTTTATGGCTCAAACAATTTGTCAATGATGGTCATCTATCCTTCGAACAGTTAACAATTCCATTAGCCACCATGAGCGGAACTTTTATCGCAATTCGGGTTTTGGTCAGCGTTTTGAGCGTTCCTCAGGTAGGCAAATTTTCAGATCATCTCAACCGTCGCTGGCTGGTATT
>DAOUGX010000528.1:0-3291 GCA_034428855.1 Anaerolineaceae bacterium
ATAGAATTAAATCTTGACATTGGACCCTCCCATTAAGAATCACATTTTAGATGCCTTTTCAATTGCAGAAATTATTTTGTAATATCCTGTACATCTACATAAATTTCCTGAAATCGCATGTTTAATTTCAAGTTGAGAAGGAGTTGGCTTTTCTTCTAATAATTTAACTGCGGACATGATAAAACCAGGAGTGCAATAACCACATTGAACAGCCCCTTCTTGAATAAATAAATCCTGTACTATATGTTTAATTCCATTGGTTTGAATTCCCTCGATTGTGGTAATTTGGGCTTTATGAGCTCTAGCTGATGGAACCAGGCAAGCCATGACAGCTTTGCCATCTAAGAACACAGTACATGCACCACACTCACCTTCAGCACATCCTTCTTTTGTTCCAATTAATTTTGCATCATCCCGTAGTAAATCTAATAATGTTTTGTCATGGCAATTAGTAAATTCATAAAATATCCCATTTATTTGGGTTTCAATTTTTTCACTTTTATCGAAGAAGTAAACCGGACCATCTAAATTTCCAAATCCCTGATGATTGTCTAAAACGACTGGTTCCTTGGGTAACACACCATCTTTTTTTCTTTCGGCTATCGATTCTAATGCTCTTTTGGTAATAACCTTAACCATTGTTTTTCTGTACGATGCTGATCCTCGAACATCTGAAATTGGTTTTGCAGCTTTTAAAGCCAAAAGGGAAGCTTCTTGAATAACATCTTGTGATAATAATTTGCCATGTAGAAATTCTTCTGCATCACTGGCATGAATTATTTTTGGTGCAACTGCCCCTAATGTAATTGCTGCATTCTTGATGTATTTATTTTCAAATTCACAAACAACAGCGACATTAACCAATGAGATGGCTTGCGCCCTTCTTAGTGCAAATTTTATAAAATATCCATATTTGCTGGAATTCATTGCTGGAAAATAAATATCGACAACTATTTCATTAGGGAGAAGATCAGTTTTCCTAACTCCTTTATAAAAATCATTTAAAGAAATTTCTCGACTTCCACTCATGGATTGAACAACTAACTTTGCTCCTAAAGCCATAAGTGGGGTAATCGTATCATTTGCCGGAGACGCAGTAACTAAATTTCCTACGATGGTGCCTCGGTTTCTAATTTGGGGAGAACCGACTTCCCAGGCAGCCTGGGCTAAAGGTAAAGCTTTTTCCTGTATCAATTTAGAGGCTGCTACATCATTGTGGGTAACTAATGGACCAATATGAATATTCTGATCTTCATCTAAAGTAATTTGATCTAAACCTTTGATACGGGTAATATCCACCAAAATTTCTGTATTTTTTCGAAGGCCTTTTTCAAATTCAATGATTAAATCTGTTGCTCCAGCAACCAATTTTGCATTTTCTTTATGTTCATTTAATAACTCAAGAGCTTTTTCAAGCGTGGTAACGTTGTAGTACTTATTCCACATTAATTATTTTTCCTCCGAAAATATTTTAAATTTTCACCAGAAGCATTATTTTTTACTTTTAAAATCTCGGCCATTATCGATAATGCTATTTCTTCAGGGGTTTCGCCTTTAAGATCCAATCCAATTGGAGAATATATGTTATCAATCTCAGATTCCAATATACCATTATTTAATAATAATTCAGTGGTTTTTATCCATCGTTTTTTAGATCCAATAACACCAATATAATTAGGATTGATTTTTAATATTTGAGGAATGAGAGTAACATCAATTTCGAGACTACGAGTTGTTAAAACTACTGAAGTACTCATTGAGTCTAATTCAGGGAATGACTCGATTAAAGAATCCCAGCTCTCAAATCGATGATTGGTGTCTGGTAAATTATCTTCAGTAAGTAATTCCTTCCGATCATCAATTACCATTACTAGGAATCCTAACCAATTTGCTAATTTTGAAATTTGTTTTCCAACATGACCGGCCCCAACAATAATGATTTTGGGGGGTTTCCCAATCACCTCTAAATAAATATCCACTTCGCCACCACAAATTCCGGGATCTCCTAATTCTGGATTGACCAACTTGTAATTAAGATTTCCAAATGAGCCACTTTTTATCAACTTTAAGGCTTCCGAAATACAAAGCGATTCAATTTCTCCCCCTCCAACTGTCCCATAAGTCTGTCCATCATTGAAAACAATCATTTTTGAGCCAGCATGACGAGGCGTGGAACCTCTCGTTTTAGTGACTAAACAAAAAACAGCTAACAAACCTTTGGCTTCAATCTCACTTAATTTTGAAAAGAAATTCATATCTGTTTACTTAGCCCTATAATCTATTAATTTATCAAAGTAATGGCTTTACAGCTTGTAAAATCAAAGCCATAAAGCCATTATCAAAAATAATCTATTTGGTTGCAAATGTTTTTAACAATGTTTCAACATTTCCACCAACAGGATATAGAATAGGACAGGTACACCCGTTCTTAATATATTCAGCAACTTTTGAACGAGCTTCTTCTGGGGTGCCAGATGCAGTAATTCGTAAAATGAGATCCTCTGGAACAAGGTGTTTGGCTTTTTGAATTTGTTCATGAGTTGCAGGCCAACCAAGAATTGATTGGATCTCAGCTACAACATCCATTGAAACTCCGGAAGCTTTTGCAATATGTGGTTGTTGTGCCAAATATTGAGTTAATAATTCCCTGGTAGTGTCAATTGCTTTATCATGATCTTCATCTACTGAACAGACAACCAATTGAGGGCGATCAATATCATCAAATCGACGTCCAGCCTTCTTTGCTCCTTTATCTAAAAGTTCTAAAGCTTTTAAGTTATATTCCGGTGGGACACAATAATTCAAAACACATCCATCCGCTATTTCGCCTGTCATTTCCATCATTTTATCGCCTGTTGCGCCAATCATTATCGGAACATGTCGAGGTTCTTTTCTTCCATGTACAACATCTAATTCAATGCCAGAGACTTGAATAAATTCACCATCAAAAGAGACTCTTTCCATATTTAATAATCTTCGAAAAACCTCTACTGTTTCACGCATCGCTAATAATGGCTTCGAGCGATCAATTCCGACATTTTTTGCTAGCGGATCCCACCACGCACCTATTCCACAAATAATTCTGTCTGGAGCTAAGTCATCCAATGTGAGGAAGGTTGCAGCGAGTAGTCCAATATTTCTCGTCCAATTATTAATTACCCCCGAACCAACTTTTAATTTATCAGTAACTGCAGCATACGCAGCCATTGGAACTATTGCGTCTCTAACAAGTCGACTTTCAGCTTGCCAAACTGCTTCAAATCCATAGTGTTCAGCCATTTTCACATAATC
>DAOUGX010000529.1:0-8502 GCA_034428855.1 Anaerolineaceae bacterium
CCATCGAATCATCATACCATCCTGAATAGTTTTGGATACTTATCGCACGAAATTATTTTAACCCTGACGTTTCAAACGGGCTGGTTTTCCATTAAATTCCAGGCGTTTCAACTTATTAATTACCTGATCCACATACTGCTCTGAGACATCCACAAATGTTTCATGTTGTTGAATGGTAATTGCCCCGACTGCTTTGCCAGGAATTTTGGCTTCATTGGCAATTGCCCCAACCACCATTGTTGGACGAATCTGCTCAGCTTTACCCAGTCCAAAAGACAACCGGACCATGCCAGGTTCATGACTCTTTTTCCGGTTTCCTTTGGAACGACCACCATGTTCAAATCGTTTTGCGTCACTACTATGAGGTTTTGCCCCATGTGACATTCTCCCACCTTTTTGGTTCATTTCAACAATACCCACCGGCATGATGTGAACATATTTCTTTTGTTCTTTTACCAGTTTTAAAGCTGTGGCAGCGACCAAAATGGGATCATAACCTTCTCCCAATAATTTATTAACCATTTCGAATTCGCGGGATTGTTTTCCACTATTTAATCGTTCGACAATTAGGTTTTCGAATTCCAGCTCTCGTTTGGTCAAAATATCTTTTTCTGATGGCATTTTTTCCATGAGAACCGGCTGTTGGGTAACTTTCTCAAACCGGCGAATGCGGAACATTTCGCTTCCGGTAATCAGAGAAATCGCCACTCCTTTCGCCCCAGCTCTACCGGTACGGCCAATACGATGGATGTAATCTTCGGCTTCAAAGGGAATATCATAATTAAAGACGTGTGATACCCCTTGAATATCCAGCCCACGGGCTGCCACATCTGTGGCCACCAGTACGCGGGTTAAGCCTTTTCGGAAGCGATCCAGTGCAACTTCTCTGGCTGATTGTGCCAGATCGCCATGTAAAGCTTCTGCTGAGTAATGAGCAATCATTAATTGGTCACACAATTCAGCTGCCCTGATTTTGGTACGGGTAAAAATTAGTGCATTTGTAACCGGTTCATATTCGAGCAAGCGCAATAATGCAGCAAATTTATCTTTTTCATGGACAAGATATACTCTTTGTTCGGTATTTTCTACAGTTAGAGTTTTCCCCGCAATGGTAATTTCCTCAGGATTTCTCAGATAACTACCAGCCAGCTTTCGAATTTCATGCGGTAATGTTGCAGAAAAAAGGGCTTTTTGGCAATCGTAGGGAGCATAAGCCAGAATAGCTTCCACTTCTTCGATGAAACCCATCTTGAGCATCTCATCTGCCTCATCCAGAACCCAAAATTTCACATTGGAAAGATCCAATGCATTTTTTTTCTGAATTAAATCCATCACACGACCTGGTGTTCCAACAACAATCTGAACCCCTTCCGATAGTTGATACAATTGTTTTCCGTAAGGTGCTCCACCATAGACTGCCAGGATTTTGATGTTGGTGAACTTGGCAAACGTTTCAATTGCCTTGGAAACTTGCAATGCTAATTCGCGGGTGGGGGTCAAAATAAAACCCTGTACCGCTTTAAGATGCGGGTTGACCATTTGTAGCATCGGTAAAGCGAACGCTGCTGTTTTACCTGTGCCTGTTTGTGCCTGACCTAACATATCCTTCCCAGTCATTAAAACCGGGATAGCTCTTTCCTGTATTTCGGTAGGGTTTACATACTCTAATTCCTGGATGGCCTGATTTAGTTCAGGTTTCAAATTCAATATTTCAAACAAACTCATTCTAAACTTTCACTTTCAGACGTGCACGTCAATAATTTTTATCCACAGACAAATTCTTCGCAATATTTTGAACAAAAAAGGACTTGCTTGATCCTGGCAAATCCTTTCCGAGTTGCAATCGATCCTGTCCTACTGATCTGTCGAACAAATAATAATTGTAGCACAAACTGAAAATTTTTGGATTTTTTCCTCCGCTATCGGGCTTGCCCTTGCCAGAAACCCCGGTTAAAATTCAGGAATGCAAAATACAATTTTCTTCGGTGATAATTTACCGATTCTCCAATCTCTTCCTTCCCAATCCATCGATCTGATTTATATTGACCCACCTTTCAACACAGGTAAATCCCAGAGCAGAAAACAAATAAAAACAGTTGCCGATGATAATGGAGATCGCGTTGGTTTTCAAGGACGATCTTATCGTACGATAGAAATCGGACAAAAAGCCTATCAGGATCAGTTTGATGATTATCTTGGCTTTCTCGAACCTCGATTAAATGAGGCATATCGAATTTTAAAATCCAATGGTAGTCTTTATTTCCACATTGATTATCGTGAAGTCCATTATTGTAAAATCTTACTGGATCAGATTTTTGGACGATCATCCTTCTTAAACGAAATCATCTGGGCATATGATTATGGTGCCCGCACCAAAAAGAAATGGCCACCCAAACACGATAACATTCTCTGGTATGCGAAAGACCCAGACAATTACACTTTCAATGTGGATGAAATCGAACGAATCCCATACATGGCACCCGGCTTGGTGGGCAAAGAAAAAGCAGAACGCGGAAAGTTACCCACCGACACCTGGTGGCATACCATTGTACCCACAAATGGGTCTGAAAAAACGGGCTACCCAACCCAAAAACCTCTGGGTATTTTAAGAAGAATTATTCAGGCTTCTTCCAGACAAGGTGATTGGGTGCTGGACTTTTTCGGAGGATCTGGAACTACTGGTGCCGCCTGTTTGGAATTTAATCGGAATTTTGTTTTGATTGATAATAATCCCCAATCCATTGAAATCATGAAAAAACGTTTTTCCGGGCAGCAGATTGAATGGGTAGATTACCAGAAAACGGATCCTGAATGAAACAAATCGATCTCTCAACCTGGAAAAGACGTGATCATTTCAATTTGTATAGAAACCTGACTTACCCATACCTTAATATTACTGCCAATGTAGATATCACCAGGTTATATGCCTGGGCTAAAAAACACCATACTTCATTATTTTCATGTATTGCATTTCTGACATCCAGTGCTGCCAACCAGATACCAGAACTTCGCCAACGAATCCGTGGGGAAAATGTGGTTGAACACGCTATTGTTCATCCATCCTTTACGGTGCTGACCGATGATGATACTTTTGGGTTCGCTACCATCAGATATTCACCAAATTTCAATGAATTCAATCAAAATGTAATCGCTGGAATCGAAGCTACCAAAAAGAATCCAAATATCCATGATGAACCTGGCCGTGATGATATGATTTTCCTTACAACTATGACATGGATTTCTTTTACCCAGATTTCTCACCCCGTGCCCCTGAATCCACCTGATTCATTTCCTCGAATTACCTGGGGAAAATTGTTCAATCAGGCCAGTCAAAAGTTGATGCCCCTTTCCCTCTTCGCCAACCATGCGCTGGTGGATGGTTTACATGTTGGAATGTTTTATGAGCTTGTACAGAGCTGGATGAACCAACCAGAGGAAAAATTAATATTGTTGTGAAATTCACATATTCATTATTAAAGTGAAAACCGCCTGCGAAAGAGGAGGCGGTTTTCATTTTGGTTGCTGTGGCACTTTCCTATCGAGTGATCAGGAGGTGTGCCACAGCCGTACGTTGACTACTATCAGTCATGGACATCACCTCCTCTTTCAAAAGATGGCGAATGAATGTGATCAAAGATCACCCTTTAATTATGGCATATTTTTCCAGGTTGTCAAATGTCTATAAATCCTTCAATATTACCATTCGGATATCAGCGTAAAGCGATAATTTCCATCGGTTTGTTTTTCCGTTTTTCCATTAAGCGACATCACCTCTACCCAGGTTTTGCCTGGCTTGAGCGGAAAAACTGATCCATCTGAATTAAGGAAGGTTAAAACTGATTCTTCATTGGGACGAGACCAGGTCACTTCGTATACTTTTCCATCACGGACAATATAAGCTGTCCCTGTCCCTAATAAACTCACATCAATTACTTCTACGGTTGGCCGTACATCAATATCCACATGCCGGACAAATATTATTGCGATATTCTCAAATTCAATTGGCTCGTTATTAGCCCGATCAACTAATTTTTCATAAACTTCATCATCCGGACCAGTTGAGTTTTCAACATCAGAAAACCGGATATATTTGTGATTGGTGGGGTTGTAATCCCAGCGATTGTAAATCGCTCCGGAGAAGCGAACGAAAATTGAATCCGACTCTTCTCCACCGCTTGGGGCTTGCATTTGAAATAACATACCATCCAGATTTTGTCTGGAATTATCAATTCCCATTCTCTGGGTATATTCAGCCACTTTACTGGTATTGGCTACTTCATAGTTTTTGGAACTGGGTTCAATTCGATAAATGACCCCGGCTGTATTGGCACTTTCAATCATTAATCGATTCGCAAATTCGGAATTTACCAACCGATTATAGGTATTTTCGTATGCACTTCCAAAGATAAACATACCCTTATAGCCCCTCACCACATTGAAATCAAATAATCTGGCGGAGCGAATGGGGGCGACCATTTCAGCATCCTCACCATAAAAAATTGCTGCAAAACGGGTGGTGCCAAATTCTGTGTAATATTCGTACACAATATCCGCATTGGATAATCCCCAATGAGGGCGATCGGCACGTGGTAAATTTTGAACCTTAACGATAATCGGTCTCCGATTTAATAAGGAAGGATCATCAACTTCCAAACCAGTCAATGGATTTATCCCCTCTGGAAAGTTAGTCGGACCATAACCAGCTTCAGGGTAAGCTGGAGTTGCTGTAGCAGTAGGTGGCAATGGTGTTGGTGTTAAAGTTGGAGTTGCTGTTGCTGGTTCAGGTTGTAGAGCTGTCGGGGTAGGCAAACCTGGTGTCTGTATAACCTGCGTCGGTGCCACAGCGGATTGACAGGCTGCTAACAATGTAAGAAGTGTGAAAAAAATAAAGAATTTAATAAATTTATTCATGAATGGTCTCCAAAAACAGAAAACTCTTGATTAAGGATCATACTCCATCTTGCAAATTTTGCCAACACTAGCCTAATTTTATAGCAAATGGTCACATAATGAAAACTCTTGCTAGGGTAACTTGATAACCTTATAATCAAAATAATGAAAATCGGTGAAATTCAATTATCAAAAAAAATTATAATCAAGTTGTTGTTGGTAGTGGTTTCAATAATAATTACTTATTTTTGGCTTGATTTTGCACCTGATGGATTGTTAGGAAAAATGGATGCTGTTGGGTATGCTGTTTGCCATCGAATTGATGAACGCTCTTTTCATCTTGGAGATAGACCGCTGCCACTTTGTTCCCGATGTTCAGGTATGCAGTTAGGGACACTTTTAGGGTTAGCTTATCAATCAGTTTGGGGAAGGCGCGGGAAATTTCCCCCAAGAAAAATTTTAATCCCATTGGGCATTCTGGCATTTATTTTTGTTGTCGATGGAGTTAATTCCTATCTCAATTTTGTGCCGATGATTTCTTCCTTGTATCCATCCCAGAACTGGTTAAGACTGGTTTCAGGAACTGGACTGGGGCTTGGTATTGCCGCGATCATCTTTCCTATATTCAATCAGACAATCTGGCATTATTGGGAAGACGAATCTTCTTTGGGAACCTGGAAACAATTTTTAGGATTGGTGGGATTAGCAATTTTATTGGACCTGGCAATCTTGTCGGAAAATCCTTTGGTTTTGTACCCCCTGGCAATCTTTTCCGGATTGGCTGTGCTGGTTGTTCTGAGCATGTGTTATGCAATGCTAATTGTGATGATTTTGAAAAAGGACAATCAATACACTACCTGGCGTTCTGTTTGGGCTGCCATGCTGGCTGGATTTTTAGTCGCCATCACCCAAACGTTTATAATTGACCTGGTTCGGTTCTTTTTCACCAAAACCTGGAATGGGTTTGATTTATAGGAGGGAAAATGGAAATATTAGGAATTTTTTCCGCTTTCGGACTTTCTGCCAGTGCAGGATTAAACGCATACATCCCTTTGTTGGTCGTTGCATTACTGGCAAAGTTCACTAATTTGATTCATCTACAGCAACCCTGGGATACACTTACCAGCTGGTGGATCATCGGAATCCTGGTGGTGCTTTCGATTATCGAGCTATTGGCAGATTCAACACCAGCTATAAACCACATCAATGATATTATTCAAACCTTTGTCAGACCCACTGCAGGAGCCATCGTATTTGCTGCCAGCGCAAATATTTTAACCGATGTATCACCTGTGCTATCTTTGGCTTGTGGGTTGTTGGTTGCTGGGAGTGTGCATGCAGTTAAAAGTACTATTGTGAGGCCAACAGTTACTGCCACCACGGCGGGTACAGCGAATTTACCAGTCAGTTTACTGGAAGATACCACATCCACCATCGTTTCAGTATTATCAATCGTCCTGCCAATTATTGTAGTGGTGCTATTGATTATCCTGATTGGCTGGTTGATTTCCAGAATCCAACATAAAAAATCGTATCAAGATTAAATTTGTACTTTGTCTTTTTTTTTGTATACTTAGGTAATCATTTTCAGTTATTATTTACTAAAGGAGAATAAAATGGGACAAAATGATGATATGACAATCCGTGCGCCAGATCCTGGAGATTCAGATCGCTTTAACCCAGCACCCAGTCAAGAACCCGTAAATTCTGGTTTTCAAGAAGCACCAAAATTTGAAACCCCACCAGTCTATGCAGAACCTCCCCGCCCAACTGAAGTTCCCAGACCAACAGAAGCACCCAGTTATGGTCAAGTAGTGGAACCACCTCAAAAGAAAAGTAATAAAACGCTTTGGATTATTATTGCAATTGTGGTTGCAGTTATTTGTTGTTGTTGTATTGTGGCTGTGGTTGGAGCCAACAACTTTATGAAGGAATTCAATATTAATGATTTCGAAGATCTGATGAATGAATTCAGCCAGATTCTCAAATTTGGCACTGCACTAATTTAAACCAAACTACGTAGATTTTTTAAAAACGCCTGGAATTTTGTTCCAGGTGTTTTTTCATTATTGATTACTTATGCCCCACCAGCCGTGTATAGATTGGGGTCCTCAGGTGTCTCACCAGACGGATCCCATACGTAAACCCAATCACCCACATTTGCCCAATCAAACACCACTCGGGCATCGCCGATGGAGAGGTTGACACAGCCATGTGATTGTGGATAACCAAAATACGTACGCCAATAAGCTCCATGCAATGCACGGGCTTCATCATAATATAACGTCCAGGGAACATCTTCCAGATAATAATAATCGGATCGATCAGCTTCAAAAGCGCCACTCATGTTGGTACGCTCATATTTCTCGTAGATTTGAAATAATCCGGGTCGAGTGAAGAATGGATCTACACCCGTTGCAATAAGCGCTGCAAAAACAAGTTTCCCATTTTCATATATTCCAAGAGTCTGTTCGTACAAATTTACTTCAATCCAACGATTGTTATCAACACCTTCCGGTGGAGCAGGATTGACGGTGAACTGACGCACTTTTCTACGGTCAACCCATTCATCCAGTCCGATCATAAACCAGTCAACTCCATCCACGGTCTGCACATCGTAAATCTGAACCACATCTTCCCTGAATAATTTTCGTCCCGTGGATTCTGCGCTTACTCCTGGTGTTTTAAAAACATTGATCTGATCCAAAACCCAACCAAATGGAGTTGATGGGTTTTGGTAAAACATTAACCCTTGAAATCGTCCTGAACGGATGCAACACTCGGTGTTTGCTTCACCTGCATTAATCCATAATCCATTCATTAATTGGTAGAAAATACCATCATCACGATCATGCCGTTCATATACAGCTAAATATTTCATACCTGCATCCAGGTATCGTGTGGGATTTCGAGCCAGAGCATCGTCTAAACTGGCGTATACCGGAAATGAATTCTCTCCAACCAATAAGTAAGGAACAGGTGCCATAGTATAGCTGACATCAGGTTTGTAAGCTGGCAAAGGTTGAAAAGGAACGGCTATCCCTTTTTTGTCCATGGTAGTCAAAAATTCTGAAGGTCCTAAAACCAGACAGTCAATTTGATCATAACCATACACCCCTGGTAAACATAATGGTTCACCAGAGAACGATTCCTGATCAGCTGCCTGAACTGGATCAACCATTAAGAATGTCATCACCGTAACTGCCAAAATTAGCAGCGAAATTTTCAGATAATTTTTCATTGTCATTCTTCCTATCAAACCCGATTCTAACAGACTTTTTAACTGAAATAAAAACCACTTGTAAAGACTTAATCAAAGCATATAAAAAAAATTACCTCACTTTGAAAATCTTATATACTAAAGAGAAAGCGAGGAATAACGGCACGATTACCCTATTCGCTTTCACAAAGGACGAAGAACTCAGTGAGCACACTGCCCCTTATGATGCCAGTGCGCATATTTTGGAAGGTGAAATGGAAATTACAATATCATCCAATCGCTATCGATTAAAATCAGGTGAACTCATCATTATGCCTGCAAATCAACCTCATGCTTTGAGAGCGATCTCTGCGGTAAAAATGCTTTTGGTCATGATTCGGTCATAGAATCAA
>DAOUGX010000530.1:0-7724 GCA_034428855.1 Anaerolineaceae bacterium
CATAAACTTTATCATCTGTCATCACACCATCAAAATCAAAAACCACTAAATCGACTTTTCCAGGAAGTGGTCTTCTTTTATTTCCTGGAACCACCATATCCAATCCACCATATCGTACAAGCCATTCAGATTTTTGCCAATCAGAAGGTTTATCAATATCGACTGTAAAATCCGGATTTATAAATATTGGTTTAATGTTTTTGCCTGACATTGATTTTTTATCTGTGATTACACTAGTGCGGATTACATCAATATGACCCGTTTGCCAGTATGTTTCCGGTAAAGCCTGTCTGGCAGAATTGTAAGGTTCATCGATACCCTCAACTTTCAATAAACCAGACATATAACCACTGGAAGGATCAACTTTCCACATTTTATAAGGGTTTTGGCCAGAAGGAACTACACCACGAACCGAATCAATTTCATCATCACTAAAAATCAACTCAATCGCATCATCCACCAGATTGACTGGACGAATAGGAGAGGTCGGTCGAAGTTGTATAACCAGATCAGGAACATAGTTTTCCATTTCCTTTATCATTCTTAATAGATTTTCAAAAACCGGAAAATCCAAGGTTGCATCCTGGGCATACTCAGCAGGTCTTAAAAATGGAATTTCTGCCCCATATTCTCTTGCAACGGTAGCAATCTCCTCATCATCTGTAGAAACAATTGTTCGTGTTACATATTTTGAATTTAATCCAGCCTGGATACTATATGCAATCAATGGGTATCCTGCAAAATTTTTGATATTTTTTCTTGGTATACCCTTTGATCCACCTCTGGCTGGGATCACTACCAGAATTTCAGGTCTATTATTTACCATGCTGTCCAACCACCATCCACCACTAAATTGGCACCTGTCATATATGAAGATGCATCTGAAGCGAGGAATAAGCAAGCACCATTCATTTCATCCTGATCTGCCATTCTCCCTAAAACAGTACGAGCAGAATACCGTTCTGTAAACACTTCATCATGGTGATTATAAACACCACCAGGCGTAAGAGCATTTACACGTATTTGAGTACCCATATAATATGTTGCCAGATATTTTGTTAAACCTAAAACTCCAGCTTTGGAGACAGTATAAAAAACAGGTTTAAATTGTCTGGGTTGTCCTTCACGCTCGTACAGGCGTTGATCTGGCCCTACCAATCCGTATGTTGAGCAGATGTTAATGATGGAACCTTGTTTGGTTTTGAGCATTTCCTTTACTGCAGCCTGCGAACATAAAAACATTCCTGTCAGATTAACATCCAGGGCGGATCTGAACATTTCTACCGGGTAATCCTCAAAACTATTGTTGTGTTGTCCGGAATGTTCATTATCAAACTTAGGATCCATGGCAGCACTATTAATAATTGCACTCAGAATTCCATATTCCTTAACTGTACTTGCAACCATCCTTTCTACTGATACCTTATCCGTGACATCAACCTGAACCGCTATCGCCTTATAGCCAGCATTTTTTATGGACACAGCTACTTCTTCTGCTTTTTCTAAAATTAAATCAGCAACAACCACACCGGCACCAGCTTCTGCCAGAGTTTTAGAAAATTGTTTACCTAATAAACCTGCCCCCCCCGTCACAATAGCGGCTTTATTATTCATATCAAATTTGTCAAAAATAGTTCCCATTATCTGTACCTCAAGAATTCTTAGATTTGGATGCGACGATTTTCAATTTGGCTTCGATAAATTGCTGTAACAACTTCTTGTATTCGAATCCCATCATCCAGAGTACACATTACTTCAGATCTTCCTTGAATAAAATTAATAAAATTTTTCATTTCATCAATAAAAAGTGTATTTCGTTCAAAATCGGGAGATGGAACAAAATCTATGGTTTTGTTTTCTATTGCCATGTAACATTTTGCAACGCCATCTTTATTATCCCAGGTTATTGTACCTGAATCACCAATAATCTCAACAACATGTTTCCCTGGTCGCTGGATGTAATTTAAGTGTACCTGTCCGACCAAACCATTGAATTTTAAACTGATATCTGCGATCGCTTCTGTTTCAATGTTTAAATACTCAATCGGAGAATATGTTGCCCAAACTTCATGGATTTCTCCGAACATCCAACGAAAATAATCAATCGGATGACACAGTGTTAATATAACTCCTCCACCTAAATCTTTTCTGGCACTGTAGCTATTTTTATAATCCTCCCAAGGATGCCAGCCAGGCAAGAATTCTCCCCAATGAGCTCGGGCAGATACAACTTTTCCAATATAATCATCTTCTATCCATTTCTTTATTTGATTTAAACCTGGATGAAAACGATATTGAAATCCAGTCATTGCCTTCCCCCCACCCAGTGTCAATGATTTTTTAAGTTCTGGTATACGATCCAGACTATCTGATATTGGCTTTTCAAAAAAAAGGTGGCACCCCTGCAATGCTGCTGGAATGGCGATATCAAGATGTAAGGCCGTTGGATTGGAAATAATGACAGCATCAGGTTTGTGTGACAAGGCTTTTTCAATATTTGTTTCAACAATATAATCTTTGATTTCTTCGATATCCAGCGTGCTTTTATTAGAACGGAACAAAACAATATCATCATACCCGAGCGACAAAAGGTTTCTAAAATGTCTCCGACCAATTGATCCAAAACCAGCAATAAGGAATCGCATGACTAATCTCCGTTTTGAAAATGCTTTCCAATAATTGAAAATAAAAATTCCGCAACATTTGTTCCTGATGATGCATCTGTAAAAGTAATTTCATTTTCAACAAATTTTTTACGATTTTCTTCTTGAAATTTCTCTTCGCTCAAAGCTTGATTAAGAGCACTCTTGACAGATTCTTTATCAAAAGCAACTTGCCCGGCTTGAGCATTCCGGAATCTTTTGTGGGTAGGCCATTCGCCAATTTCTCTTAACGATAGTGAATATTTTTGGGGGTCGTTCCACCCCCCAGGAACATCAATACATATACTAACAATAGGACGATTATGAATAGCAGCCTCAACAACCATGGTTGAATATACTGTCGTGAATACATCAGAATATGCCATCATGGAGGTTTTCTCAGGCATATCCTCACCCGAATAATATCCCAATTCTCCTCCCAATGGTACAGGTTCCACCATGTGGATGAAGGGATTTTCCGTGGCTAGCTTCCTTATTTCTTCCTGTTCACCTCTAAAGTGGTGGTCATCCAGGAAGTGATTCGGATGAAGTCTGATCAACAACTGGGATGGTTGGTCAAGTCGATCGTTTTGAATTAAGTCAACCAAAGTTTTTATGTTTTCAATATTTGGTGCAAAAGTGACAAAGCTGCAGGCATAGGAGATCAATTTTCGTTCAGGATCTAAATTATGTAATTTGAAATATTCGTCCTTTGACATCAACCATGTCTTATTAAAATACCCATCATAAGTTGGGATACCACCAATATGAATTTGATTTGGATCCCAATCCGAACCATGAACCAATTCCTCTTTCTGAACTTCCGACCAACAATTAATCCAATCCATAGGTGCACCAGAAATACTGTAACTGCTTGGGTTGTCCCATCCCACAACCACTGCAGCAGTTGGAATTCCAAGTTTTGCTGCTTCTCTCAACAAATAACGATCATTTCGCCAACCAGGAGAACTAGCCACAACTAAAGCAGGTTCGTACTTTTCAAACAGATCCAAATAAATATTTGTTGTGTATTTTAATTGTTGTTTGAACACAACATTTCTAATTGATTTTGAATGTCGCATCAGGTAAAGCATAAACCTGATGAAAGGTAAAATCAATCGTCGTTTACCTTTTGCTTCAAATTCCACCTGAGGAATTTGACTATCCAAAGCTGCAGTATTAATCGCCTTAGAGGCCCCAAATCTACGGAGGTGATGGAGCCAGTATTGGGTTTTTGGCTCAAATTGATCACTATATTGTTTGGTTCGTTTTAATCTTAACCCCTCAATTACTAATCCTGGTTGACCAAATTTATTCTGGATCTGATTTACCAGAGCATCATCTGTTAATAAAACAATTTTTATTCCTTTTTCTAACAGAGTTTTGATGACATCTGTTTGGAGAAAATAAACGATTGCTAATCCATGATCGGCTGAGATGAAAATTGTTTTAGTTTCCATAATTTATCTCCTGATCATTCTACCGATCATAATAGGCAACAAAGATCCGGTGATGGATGAAAAGTAAAAATCGTTTAATGATCGGGAAATCGATTATCCGATTATTCTTTTTCTCACTTTCTTTTTGTTCTGCATTTTGGACATCTAATTTATCCAGACTATTACTCATATTATCAGCTAATACTTCGGGTGTCATCAGACGTAAGAAGTCCATATCATTCATTCTTTGGTCTAATTGTTTTACCTGACCCATCGGACGATCCATGTCGAATGGCAAGAAATTTCTGATGATTGTTTTTTTTGTCAAGAATTGCCAATGAGATGCACCTGCAAATGCAATCCTGCCATTATATTCAATCTTTTCAATATTATTTTCTTCATAATCCTGGCGAATATCTTCAAGTTTTTGACCTAAACTTAAATTGAATTCTGCAAATGTTTCCCACGGTACAAATTTCCCACTTTGTATAGAGACATTCTCGTTCCCTTTTGCCCATTCAATTGTTCTTGATATATATTCTTTTTTGGTTATGAATGGACGACTTGTAACCATTCCTACATTGGGAAAGCTATCAATGATCTCTTTGCTTTGTGATAACCAGTTCTCATGAAAAAGAACATCACTATCAGCATAAGCTATATATTCACCGGGTGCAGCTTCAAAGATTATATTCCAAGCTCCCCCCTTACCCAGATTTTTACTTGATAGCATTAAAAATTGGATTTTCCCTGCACGTTGTTCGTTTAATAAATAATCTTGAACTTCAACACAGCTGCCATTATCAAAAACCATCAAATCAAATTCAAGGTTTTTTTCTTTCCGGACGCTATTAAGACAGGCATTCAAGACACTCAAAGCATCGGCGTAAAAACCACTTAAATATGGAATATAACTCAGGACCACTACCGTTATGTTCGAAGGTTTGGCGACTGAATTAACAAATTTCGCTGGATTTTGACCTTTACGCATTGTTTTTTTCTTCTTTCTTTTTATTTCTCAACCAATTTCGAAATTCAACATAAGCTCTTTTGGGATGGAAAATGGCGAAAAATACGTTTGCGAGTATTTTCGATTTTAATGTTACCAGGGGAAATATCTCAATTTCACGAATCAATTTCTCCCAGTTCAATGGTTTTTTCTTGATTGCACCATGATCGATTTCATTATTTGCATCGATCAATGTAAAGATGGTTCTTCTTCCCCCTGCTAATTTTACATTTTCATTCGTTTCAGGTAAGCGATAATGTGCCT
Source organism: Anaerolineaceae bacterium (assembly GCA_034428855.1). Classification (GTDB taxonomy): domain Bacteria; phylum Chloroflexota; class Anaerolineae; order Anaerolineales; family Anaerolineaceae; genus UBA6170. The sequence goes on from DAOUGX010000530.1 coordinate 5,355, forward strand.
GTCCACCTGGTAAATGTGAATAGTCATGATTTTGGTGTATGATTTGGATGGATTTCGTAGCATCAATGCATGCCCAATGTTGTTTTCTGGCCTGATAAAACATCCAATTATCCCATCCTGCTCTTCCTACCGCAAAATCTGGTAACTGCTCAAAACAGACTCTCGGATAAATAAAATAATCGCTGCCCCCCCTTGGATGTAATTTACCTCTTACCTTAAGTTCTTGTTTTAGGTGCTCTTCCCAACCAATCTGAAAATTTAATTTTGAATTGATGTCCAGATCCCATCGCTGACCAACAATCAAAAACTTTTTGTATTTTTTCGCAACATAATTAGAAGTTTCCAGAAAGTTTGAAAAAATAATGATATCTGCGTTAATATATGCTAATAACGAACTTGAATTAATGTTTCGGCCGATGTCAAAAATTGAAGAAATGAGTGGTGTCCCGTGATTATTTCTTTTGACGGATGGCTCGAAAGCAACATTTAGTTCTTTTGCAATCTCTTCAACCCCTTTTTCACTCCCCACCAACACAACAGACACATTCGGTTCCAAAAATTTCCAGGAACGGATCGCGTTATATTGAATATTCGATATATGTGGATCAATAAACGGTTTTGGAGCTGTAAAAATTGTTAAATCAAATGTATTCATGATTGTTCCTCAACATCCATGAAACGATTGTCTACATCTGTTATTTTTTTTGCTGAGATAGACTGATTTATCTTTTCTAATTGCGGGTTTTTACTCAAAAAATTTATGACATCTATCCAGGAAAAATCGATTTTTGGTGAAAAATGATCAAAAATTAATCTGATAAATTCCAAATCCTCAGGTGTATCTACTGTAAACCTCTTTTTACCATAATCAGGTTCATGTTGAACAATCAATGTTTTAAATCTTCCTGGTTCAACATACAAATATGGCATAACATGCTCACGCTCAAATTTAGTTTTTGCCTTATTCCAAGCCTCTTCTAGAGCAGGAAAACTCGTGATTTCCACATCCAACCCTATGGGAAAAGATCTTTCCCAAGGTGGCGGTAATCGATTGGCAACAAAATCAACATCTGATTCGAGGAAGGTTTTTATCAAAGAATCGATAACTTCCGGGTCGATAATTGGGCAATCTGCTGTTACTCTCACGATTATTTCAGCATTATTCAATTTAGCAGCATGATAAAAACGATCCAGAACATCATACGGGTGTCCTCTGAAACAAGTAAAACCCAATAGGTCGCAATATTTCTGGATTTCATCATCGGAAGTATCATCGGTTGTCGCAATTATGATCTGGTTTATCAACCTCGATTTTGAAACACGATTGATTACATGAAAAAGCATTGGAAATCCTGAGATTTCTTTCATCACTTTTCCAGGTAAGCGACTTGATGTCATTCGTGCTTGAATGATTGCAACTACCTTCTTATTTTGATTCATAATCTCTGTAGGTAAACTCAATTTTTTCCTTTTAATGTCTGCTGGAATTCAAAGCCATTTGATATGCACGCAATAAGTTTTGAAAATTCTTTTGCCAATTTGCTCTATCTTCGGCTGTGATTCTGGCTGCTAATCGAATATTTGATAGTTTCGTTCGTCTTTCATAGAGTTCCAGGAGAGATTGAGTGAGATCCTCCACACTACCTGATTTGAACAACCATCCATTATACCCATGATCAATCCATTCTTTGTTACCCGGTATGTCAGAAACTAGTACAGGTAATCCACTTCCTAATGCTTCCATTAAGGAAACCGATGAACCATCACTGTATGATGCACTTATGTAAAGATCAGCCCCATGATAATAATCCGGCAGGTTTTGTTGATCTATTACACCTCCCAGATAAACAAGATTTTTCAGATCTTTCTCGACAATTATTTTTTCTATTTCCGCTTTCAATGAACCAGTTCCCAATAGTAGTAATCTTAGGTCTGGTCTTTGTTGAACCGCTTCATAAAAAGCATTGACAACCATTTCAACACCGTATATTTTTTCCCATGAACGTAAAGAAAGAATGATGAATTTGTCATCCCAGCCTAATTGATTTCTTAATTCACTATTCTCACCTGGTTGAAATTTGAGTAAGTCAATCCCCCAGGGAAAGGTAACAATCCTCTCCTTCGGAAAACCAAATTGAATGGCTTTGTTTGTGACCGCATTACAATCACCAAGTAAATAAGCAGTCCTGTTCAAAGTATAGGTTGTAATCAACTTATAGAGTAAATTCTTTTCACTATCTACCAGAATATCAGAACCCCAGGACATGCTTACCAGATTTCTAAAACCAGTTAATGCTGCTAAGAACGCACAAGTCTGGATAGGTCCCGCATGAATAATATCTGGGTTTACCTGATTAATAATGGATTTTA
>DAOUGX010000531.1:0-4574 GCA_034428855.1 Anaerolineaceae bacterium
GCTAAAGAATTGAGATGATGGTATCCAATCCCCCACTCAGGAAACGAATAATTTCAGATCAGGAAGCTGAAAACATTTCTCGTGTTGAAGAGTTGGCTTATGAAATAAAAGTCAATGAAGTGATGGCAAACAAACTTATTTGTTTCTCTCCTGAAAAGTCGATGCGAGAGGTACTTGAAGTTTTCCGGCAAAAAAGAATATCCGGAGCCCCCATTACTTCTCCGCAAGGTGATCTTATTGGTGTCATTTCGATGGAAGATTTGATTAGATGTCTGATCGACTCCGATCTCGAATCCAAAATTGAAAAATATATGACAACGAAATTAATTACGATACTTCCAAACGATCCCCTAATCGAAGCATCTAAAAAATTTGTTACAACAAATTTTGGCAGACTCCCTGTTGTGGACAAAAACCAAAAACTTGTTGGGATGATTACCAAAGGTGATATTAATCGAGGTTTATTACGAGCGCTTGAAACAGATTTTCGGGAAGAAGAAATACGAAAATATCGTGCCAGCCATTTATTTGAAGACATCGAATCAGATCGAACCAGTTTAATTTTACGCTACCAAATTCAGCAAGGTGATTTCGATAATGGAGGTCAAGCCTCATCTAATATAAAACGAGCCTTATTACGTCTGGGTGCTTCGAAACAAATCGCCCGTCGCTGTGGAATTGCCATTTATGAAGCTGAGATGAATCTCATCATTCACACCACAGAAGGTGGGGTTTTAAGGGTCGAGATTGAACCTCACCAGATATCAATAGACGCTTATGATTATGGACCCGGAATAAAGGATGTCGATTTGGCAATGAAACCTGGATATTCTACTGCATCCGATGCGGTGAGAGAAATGGGTTTTGGTGCTGGAATGGGTCTGGTCAATATTTCTCGTTGTGTTGATCAAATGAAATTAGAGTCAGTTTGGGGAAAAGGTTCGCGTTTAAAAATGCGATTATTCCTGGATTCTGACCACAATAAAAACGAATTGGAGAACAAATAATTATGATTAGTTTAGCAACCATTATTGAAGAATTAGAATTATCCATATTAACTGAAAAAAAAGATTTTTCCAACATTTCAGTCGCAAAAGGGTACACATCCGATTTATTGAGCTGTGTAATGGCTGTGGCGCCAAATCAATCTGTTTGGGTTACATTGCAGGCTCACAATAACATCATCGCCGTTGCAGCACTGTTAGATTTAAATGGCATCATCATTACTGAAGGTGCCAAGCCAGATCAGGCAACCATTGACAAAGCCAATGAAGAAGGTATCAACTTATTCCAAACCAGCAAAAATTCATTCCAGACTGTTGGAAAGTTATGGGAATTAGGAATCCGGGCTGAGTAATGGAATCACATTGAAGAAATATCGAGCGGATTTGCATGTTCATACGGTTTTATCTCCGTGTGCAGAAATTGAAATGTTACCTCCATTAATCATTAATGAAGTTCTAAATAGAGGTATTGATTTAATTGCAATTACCGATCACAATGCTTCATCCAATATCGAGTCCGTACAAAAAGCAGCAAAGGATACTGGTATCACAGTCCTGCCTGGAATGGAGTTACAGACGAAAGAGGAAGTGCATCTCCTTTGTTTGTTTGATGAATTGTTTCAGGTCGAAGAACTTCAAGAAATTGTAAATTCAGGACTCCCCTCATTAAGAAATCGAGCAGATTACTTTGGGGACCAGTTGATTGTCGACGAAAATGGCGATTTTGTTAGTAAAGAAGACCGATTGTTAATTACTTCTGTAAATTTAAGTTTAGAAGAAGCTTTTCTTGCCGTCGAAAAAATTGGAGGACTTTGTATTCCTGCCCATGTAAATCGAAAAGCAAATGGATTATTGGAAATTCTTGGTTTTGTCCCGGAAAATGTACCATTTCTTGCTTTGGAAGTATCTCGCCATATCTCTCCAAAAGATGCAAAACTTAAGTATCCACAATTAGACAAATTTCAAATTATCCAAAATGGTGATGTTCATCGCCTTTCAGAATTTGTTGGTACCACCATTTTCAACATTGAATCCCCTCGAATCAATGAAATTAGACTGGCTCTGAGTAATGATTTAGGCCGGTCTTACCTGGTTCAAGCTGGTTGAATAATTGAAAGGATTTTTTTTAGATTATATTAGTGAAATTTGTAACAAATCAAGCTTTTTTTCATAGGGAATTATGACTTTCAGCAATGTTAGTAATTACTCCCCTCATGTAAACTTGATTTAAGGATAAGCAAACAAATTTAATCCTAGATTAATTATGGAGCAATTCATGACAAAATATTTGAAAAACATCCCAGCAAATGACCCCCTGCTCATTCCAGAACAGAGAGCAATCATCGATCAAACCATTATGGAACATAAAGAAAAACCTGGAGCTGCTATGGTAGTTCTGGGAGAAGTTCAAAGCAAAATCGGATGGGTATCAGAGGCTATGCAGGCTTACCTGGCTGATCAGTTGGAAATTCCTGTATCAACCATTCATGGTGTGGTCACGTTTTATTCATTTTTCACAACCAATCCTAAGGGAAAACATACGATCAAATTCTGTATGGGTACAGCCTGCTATGTTGGCGGTGTACCTCAATTGATCGAGAAAGCTAAACAAGTATTGGGTATTGATGTCGGAGAAACAACACCAGATGGGTTAATTAGTTTGGAAATTTGTCGATGTGTCGGCGCTTGCAGCCAGGCACCGGTAATTGTTGTTGATGAAGAAGTTCTAGGTCGTGTCAAACCTAACAAATTACCTCAAGCTATAAAACAATTACAAAACCAGTAAATGAGCAAAAAATGAGAGAACTGTCGTTACATATTTTGGACATAGCTGAAAATAGTATCTCCGCTAACGCCTCTCATGTAATTATATCGATTGAAATAAATGAAAAAGAGGATCGCTTGACTATCTCAATAAAAGATAACGGGAAAGGTATGAGTGAGGATATGGTTCAGAGAATCGTTGATCCATTTATTACCAGTCGTACTACCCGTAAAGTTGGGCTTGGTATTCCTCTACTAAAAGCAGCTGCTGAATCATGCAATGGGTTCTTATCCATTCATTCAGAATTAGGGGTTGGTACCCAACTGATTGTTCAATTTCAGCGTAGTCATATTGACAGGATGCCGCTTGGAGATCTGGTAGGAACCATGCTCCATTTGATTGTCGGATCTCCGGAGACTCACTGGACATTTCAATACAAAGTTGATGAAAATTACTATGAATTTGATGATCAGGAAATCAAAACAGAATTAGATGGAATTCCATTATCCGAACCATTGGTTATCACATACCTCCGCAATGAATTAGAAAATGGATTAACTAATATTCGCCTTGTCAAAGAATATTGAAACACATAAAAACAGGAGTAATAAAATGCCCACAATAAAAAGTATTGAAGATTTGAAAAGAATTCGTGAAGAAGCTCTCAAAAAACAAGAAGTAAAAACCGCTTCTGGTCAAAAACAAGTAATAGTTGGAATGGGAACCTGTGGAATTGCTGCAGGTGCCAGAGACACTATGAAATCCATTCTTGAAAAAATTGAAAAAGATAATCTTGGTGGAATCGTTGTTACCCAAACTGGTTGCATTGGAATATGTGAAATGGAACCCATTGTGCAGGTTCAAATTGGTGATTCTCCAAAAGTGACATACGGAAAAGTTTCCAAAGACGTTGCCGCCCGTATTATCGATGAGCACGTGTTAGCCGGTAATATTGTAAAAGAATACATGATCAATTTATAAATATTAATTCACTTAGAAGAATTGCAGGTTAAATGATGAAATATTTTCGTACACATGTCTTAGTATGCGTAGATCCTGAATGTCTTTCAAAAGGTGCCCACAATATCGTCGATGCTCTTAATGATGAACTTGTGGCAACCGGCTTAATTGAAGAGGTCCAGGTACTTGAGACATCCAGAATTGGAGCTTGCTCGCAAGGTCCTGAAATGATGGTTTACCCTGAAGGAGTTCATTACGTTGGAATGACGGTTGATGATATTCCTTTTATTGTCGAAGAGCACTTTTTAAAAGGACGGGTAGCAAAAAAATTCACTTTACCAATAAAAACAGTCGTAGATGAAGAACTAACCGCCCCAACAGCAAAAGAAATCAGAGTCGTTCTTCGCAATTGTGGTGTGGTAGACCCTGAAAATATTGAAGATTACATTGCACATGATGGTTATATGGCTTTAGGAAATGTTATGACCAGCATGTCGCCGGATGATGTGATTAATGAAATTAAGAAATCCGGCCTACGCGGTCGTGGTGGAGCAGGTTTTCCAACTTATTTAAAATGGACCCTAACCAAACAACCTCAAAGTGACCAAAAATTTGTAGTTTGTAATGCCGATGAAGGCGACCCCGGTGCATTCATGAACCGTCGGGTTTTGGAATCTGATCCACATTCTGTGATCGAAGGTATGACCATCGCCGCTTATGCAATTGGTGCCAGTCGAGGTTATATTTATTGTCGGGCAGAATATCCAATTGCAGTAAGAACACTCAATATTGCTATTCAACAAGCTAAAAGCCTAGGTTTGTTGGGAGCAAACATAATGGGTACA
>DAOUGX010000532.1:0-2368 GCA_034428855.1 Anaerolineaceae bacterium
TGCGAGATTAAACCTCTTTCTCCAAGAGCTGAAGGAATTCCTTTAATGGTCAGTGCTTTTGGACCAAGAATGATGAAAATCGCTGCCCAATATGCTGATATGTGGAATGTGTGTTATATGACCATTCCAAGTTCAACAGAAAAACTCACACGATCGTTTACTCGTACTTGTAAAATGATTGGTCGTGATCCGAAGAGTATAAATCTGACTTATACGGTTCATCTTGCATTTCCTGATCTGCTTGGATGGAAAAAGGATAAAAAAAGAGGTACATTGAGTGGCTCGATTGAGGAAATAGCTCAAACTTTAAACGCGTATGAACAATTGGGAAGTGAACATTTAATGTTTCATTTATCCCCATCTTCTCCAGAAGCGTATCGCCAATTGGCAGATGCTCTGAATTTATATAAATGTATGTAGAGATTGAAAAATAATTTCCGATTCTTTATTTTTCCAGTATCATAGAATAAAAATTCACAAAAAGTAAAGAATTAATTGTTTTTGGGTTACTCGTTCAATATTATTAGTATTGAATGGATGATGTTTTACCTCTTTCGCACCAGATCGAAGGAGAATATATGTGAAAGCATTATTATCATGTTAAATAATGGATTGGAGAGGAAAATTATGCACAGCGATCGTTTTTTTTCAGCAGATCCGACACTCAGGAAAATAGCAAGAGACCTCTATCTTTCTGTAAAAAACCAACCCATTATTGCCCCTCATGGACATGTTGATCCCGCGATTTTTTCCGATCCCAATGCGTCATTTGGTAATCCGGTAGAATTGTTCATTAAACCTGACCATTATATAATTCGGACACTTTATTCAAATGGAATTCCTCTTGAAAAACTGGGAATAGCCCCAACAGATAAAACAATACAATATGACCCACGTGAGGTTTGGCGTCTTTTCTGTGAAAAATTCTACCTCTTTCGGGGGACTCCATCGGGTATCTGGCTTACTACATCTTTAATGGATGTGTTTGGGATCGATCAAAAATTATCAAAGGAGACTGCTGATTCGACCTATGATGTCCTGATGGACAAACTCGCATCCAAGGAGTTTTCACCAAGGTCTTTGTTCGAGCGTTTTAATATTGAATTGCTGGCGACAACTGATTCCGCTGCGGATTTTCTGCCACATCACCAGAAAATACAGAATTCGGACTGGAAGCGAAAGATTGTACCTACTTTTCGGTTCGACTCACTGGTTCATATACTACAGCCTGGTTGGATGGCTGAAATAAAACGTTTGGCAGCAAACTCAAATATTGAAATAAGCAACTTTCGAGCATTCATCCAGGCTTTGGAAAAAAGGAGAAAAGATTTTCAATCATTTGGTGCGACCGCTACTGATTTCTCGGCAGAATCTGCTCGGGTGAATGAATTATCGAACAATCAAATAGAAGACATATTTCAACGAGGGTTACAAGGGAAGGCAGATCGAAACGATGCTGATCAATTTGTGGCTCATATGCTGATGGAAATGGCCAGGATGAGCACTGAAGATGGAATGGTGATGCAATTTCATGCTGGAATTGTTCGAAATCACAATCTTTCTTTATACCATCAATTTGGTGCAGATATCGGAGGGGATATACCTCTTACAGTAGAATTCACACGATCGATGCAACCACTTCTTCAGCGATTTGGAAACAATCCGAAATTTAAACTAATCATTTTCACTCTGGATGAATCAACTTATACCCGTGAATTAGCACCTTTGGCAGGGCATTATCCTGTCTTACGGTTAGGACCTCCCTGGTGGTTCAATGATAGTTTGAATGGAATTGAACGATACCTGAACCAGGTTATGGAAAGTGCAGGCTTATATAAAACTTCCGGTTTCAATGATGATACCCGTGGTTTTTGCTCAATTCCGGCGCGTCATGATCTTTGGCGAAGACAGACCGCTAATTGGTTGGCTGGTTTACTCACCAGACATATCATAGATGAACTGGATGCTCACGAGATGATGTGCGATTTATGTATTGGTCTGGCAAGAAATGCATACAAAATGGAGAAAAGTAGAAATGACATCACAGAATGAAAATAAGAGTAATGAAAAAGATTTCTATCTGAGTTTTGATGGGTCACCGAATCCACCGGCAACCGACCTTTTGATCAATTGTCTTTCAAATTATGGTGTTCTTGCGACATTCTTCATGGAAGGTCGCCGTTTGGAGACGGAAGCTGATTGCGCGCGCCGGGTTCAGGCTGCCGGACATGATATCGGCAATCATTCTTATAATCATCCTGAATTTGATAAAATCCCCATTCAGGAGTGTATTCAGGAAGTTGAATTAACTCAGGCAATTATTCAACGAGAATTAGGAATAATACCGAAAATGTTACGTCCACCTGCC
>DAOUGX010000533.1:0-2327 GCA_034428855.1 Anaerolineaceae bacterium
TTGACAATATTTCAAGAATTCAGGTGGAATTAAGGACGAAAAATCTATTTCAACCTTAATATCAGAATGTTTATTAACTAAATAACTGAGATTCATTACACCTGGTCCATTTATGCCAAAATCGGTAAAAATAATATTTCCGAATTCAGATCCAATCGTATGATTATTCTTTAAAAATCGGATAGTTAAATCTGACCTCACCCCGCTAAGGCCTTTTGTTTCATTTTTTGTGGTGATGATCGGTGATAAAGCTGGAAAAGCTGGTACTGTTTTATGTCCAAGTTTCTCTACAATTTTTAACAATCCATCATTGGCATTTAATTGTGGGTGGGCTTTTCCCCCAGATGCAATAATTAATTTCTCTATAAAAAAATTTTTATTATTTCCTGTTTTGATAGCAAAACCATTATTTAAAAGATCAAATTCCTGCACTGAAGTATTTTTATAAATATTTATCCCTAAATCTTGTAAGTGTTTTTCTAAATATATTGAAATATTTTTTGCTGAATTTGAAATTGGATAAACCCATCCATCATCAGTATGATAAGTAAATATTCCCAGGTTATTAAAATAATGTTGGATGAAATCAAAATTATATTTGTCAATAATATTACTAAAGGCGAAATTGTTAAATGATTTATATCTGGATGGTGAGATATTTAAATTGGTAAGATTACATCGCCCTGCGCCAGTAACAGAGAGTTTTCTACCTAAAAATTCATTTTTATCAAATAAGAAAACCTCATGATTCTTTTTACTGGCTTCAATTGCTGCAAAAATACCTGCCGGTCCACCACCAATAATTCCAATTTTCATTTTGATATTTTACCTTGATCCCTGAAATCAGGTTTAAATTTTTGAATATAATATTGGAGAATTAATTCTAGATGTGATATTATTCAACATTATTGGTAAACAAAAAAATTAAAGGCAAAAGAATGAACACAAATCTTCACGACATGCGTCAACAATTTGCTTCAACTATTTTATCTGAAGTTATAAGTAAGATTACGTACAAACAACTACAATTAGATCCAATTCCCAGAGGCTTTACTTATCCAACACCAAAAAAAGATCATAAATACGTACTTTATGCTCATATTCCATTTTGTGAAAGTCTCTGTCCGTATTGCTCATTCAATCGATTTATATATAACGAAACCAAAGTCAAATCCTATTTTGTAAGTCTCAGAAGAGAAATGGAAATGCTGTATGAAAGGGGTTTTGATTTTGTAAATCTTTATATTGGTGGGGGAACTCCAACAGTTGATTTAACTGAACTTACGAAAACAATTGATTTCGCCAAAGACCTATTTTCAATTAATGAAGTTTCCTGTGAAACCAATCCCAACCACCTGACCAAGGATATTCTGCTTGAACTCAAAGGTAGGGTTGACCGACTTTCAGTAGGTGTGCAAAGTTTTGATGACAAATTACTGCGCCAAATGAGCCGGTTTGAAAAATTTGGTTCAGGTGATCAAATATTAGAGATCATTCAAAATGCAGTAGGCATTCTACCTTCTCTCAATATTGATATGATCTACAATCTGCCTGATCAAACTGAAGAGAGCCTTCTGAGAGATCTTGAATACATTAATAAAAGCGGAGCTGAGCAAACTACTTTTTATCCTTTAATGAGTGCTCCATCTGTAAAAAAGGCGATGGAAAAAACCCTGGGTAAATTAGATCATGCCAGAGAATTTCGATATTTTCAACTCATCAGTGAAAAATTATCAGAAGTGTACCAGCCCAGTTCCGGTTGGACATTTTCCAGAAAAGATCTTTCCATGCTGGATGAATATATCGTTCAATACGAGGAGTATGTGGGAACAGGCTCCGGTTCTTTTAGCTACCTGGATGGTCAATTATTAGTCAATACATTTTCATTGCGTCAATATGAGGAAAAAATAAAATCTGGCAATTTTCCAGTGTACAAGGTCAAGCAATTCAATAATTACGATAAAAAACGATATAGATTCTTAATGGAAATGTTTGACTTGTCATTGAATACAGAAAAATTCAGAAAAGATTTCAAAATTCCACTCATTTTTGGACTACTTCCGGAAATGGCTTTTATGTGGCTGGCTGGTGCATTTGGAAAATGGGAGCGAAATAGAATTCATCTTCGCCCCGAAAGCCGTTATCTGCTGGTAGTGATGATGCGTGAATTCTTCTCTAACGTAAATATCTTACGCGATCAAGCCAGAGCTGCTTTATCAAAAGAAGAAAAATTAATGTGCGTGGTAAATGATCGACTTTACCATAATGAATTTGCGTAAATATCAAAGTTCTCTCAAATCGCCTGAGATTTTATACTGATAATTATT
>DAOUGX010000534.1:0-1713 GCA_034428855.1 Anaerolineaceae bacterium
ATTTTCAAGATACAAAGCTAACCATCCTTTTAACTGATCTGAAATAAATATCGGGATGATTACGTTTGCACCTAATAAAATGATTTTTTCTTTATCTGAAGATAATTCATCAGAATAATTGTCAAAATCGGATAAGAACAATGGTGTGGGTTTAAATGAAATAAGTTTTACGAATTCTGACTTATCAGGAAATTTAAGATCACTCGATACTTTTCGATTAAATGGAAAAGCGACAAATTCTTTTGAGGATTCCAGAAAAAAATAGTGGTGATATTTAGACGGACGATATTGATTGTCAATATCATTTTTCAATGAATGAAAAAAATCCTGAACTATGGAAGGAAGCAAAGCGACTTCATTTTCGAAATTTTGAGGATTCTGATGATCCGCTTGAGGTTTTATATCTTTCTGGAAAATCACCTTCCCCTTTCTGCTCAATAATGTGAATATGAATGGTTGTGATAACAAGAAAAAACCAGAAAGTAGTGGATAAAGATGGAAATTTGAATTCGGAGACTCAGAATATAAATAAATAACGAAGAAGATAGTTATTAATCCAACAATTCCATAAAAGATGAGCAAATAGCTTGCCAATCTGACTGATCTTTGTGAATCACTTCGATTTCTACTGCTAATACCCATTAATATTGGGTACATCGTAAATGGAATGATTAACCAGGCGGAATCTTCTACAACTGGTCTTGAAAAATGAGAAATTATCCAGATGAGCATTGGGAAAAAGATCAAAACAAAACCCACTTTGGTAAACCAATGTATGGAAAGGTGCTCTATTCCATCCCAAATTAAGATTGAAATCACTAATGAAAAGAAAGCTAAACCTAATAAAAAACCAATCCAACCCACGAGTATCGTTTGAAAAAAATGTGAGTTTGTAGAGTCACTTAAAAATCTAAAATAGGTAGCAATAAGGAATAATCCAATCGAAATAATAATTCCAATCCTTTTAATTTTGGATTGCAGAGAAATGGGAATCACAGGAATAAAAAAACGACAATAAAAAACAATTGATAATAACAATAAGAAGAAAAACCAGATTATTTGAGCAGAAACGACATTATGAAGAACAAAAAAGGATACACTGAATAAACATGCTAATAAACCAAAAATTAAATCCAGAAAGGATTTATAACCCTTAAGTTGATCAACGAAAAAAAACAGGATTGAAGCAACAAGAAAAGACCAGCCCAATAAATAGGGAAAATAAAAATATATTGGATTAATGATTTTTTCGATGACAAATAATTGTCGGTTTGTAATGAAATAATAACCGGAAACAGATACTACCAATAAACATACAAAAAAGAAAATAATCCGCAGGTTGGATGTTGGATTTTTTTCAATAAATTGTTTCATTGTTTGATTCATCCTTTTTTAAGGATTTTTAAGTTTATTTTTCTTATGAATATGTGAACTGTCCATTTCTACCGGTATATATTGATTGCTGAGCATTTTCAATAAAATTCTCACTCGATCAGATCCACCTAACTTTGTATCAAAAATTCCTTCATATCCTTCAAACGGTCCATACTCGATCGAAATGGGAGAACCAGTATCAATCTCATCCCTCATTTCAAAAATTTCCTGCCCTGCATCCCCAATTTTTTGTTTCAGGGTTAGTACCAACATATCCGGAACGATTGAAGGTTCTCCACCAAAGGCAACAATCCCTTTGGAATGTGGCATCCATTTGAT
>DAOUGX010000535.1:0-4984 GCA_034428855.1 Anaerolineaceae bacterium
ATTCTTTCATGGGAACCTACTGATGTGCGCATATTGGTGATGAATTCAACACTTCTGGTTATCGCAGTCGAAAATCCAATACAGTAATCGGTTCCGAAAACATCGTTATCCATCGTTTTAGGAATGCCAATAACAGGATAACCTTCTTTATGCAACCTGACTGCAAAACTTAGTGTGTCATCGCCTCCAATTGAAACCAAAGTATCAATACCAAGATGATTGAGTACCTCAAGTGTGTAATCAGTATAATCGATATAATCATCCATCCCCTTAATCGGTTTTCCCCATTTCGTTTTGTTGAGAAAACCTGGCACATCACCTTTTTTTACTTTTTGCGGATTCGTTCTGGATGTATGTAAAAAAGTACCACCGGTTCGATCTATCGTGCGAACATCATTGTATGTAAGTTGCTTAATATAATAATCGTGGGTGGAAGGTTCATCCAAGTCGTAATGCAATAATCCTGCCCAACCACGGCGAATTCCAAATACTTTGTACCCCATTTCCATTGCCCCAACGACAACTGATTTAATCGCAGGATTTAGTCCTGGTACATCCCCACCACCCGTGAGAATCCCAATTGTTTTTGACATATAAAAACTCCTATTAAAAAATTAGCTAATATCAGAAGAAATGATCGGAATTGTAAATGAAACCCTGCATCCTTGGCCAATCGCAGAGTCAATATCATAAAATCCACCAAGCATTTCAACCCGATCACGTATTAATTTCAATCCTAAACCAGAGCTACCTGGTACTTCATCTGTATTAAATCCTTTTCCATTATCAGAAACCGAAATTTTTATTTGGTTATCATCCAACACAATTTGTGTGGAGATTTGAACTTTTACAGCCTGATCCTGATTATGCCGCACAGCATTACCCATAAGTTCTTGTAATGCCCGGAAAACCATTACTTCAATAAAAGGCTCAAATCTTTTATCTGGCCCATTGATAGACAAATTAACATCAACTCCATGTTGATCTTTAAAAATCTCAACATATTTCCGAATGGTTGGTATTAATCCCAGGTCATCCAGCATCATTGGCCTTAACTCAGAAATAAAATTTCTTACTTTCTGAAAAGTAGACATTGCTGAACCTTTTAAATTTTCAAGTTCAGTTTTTGCTTTTTCTTTGTCAATTTCAAACAGTCTCGCAGCAATCTCCGTTTGAACAATAAAATTAGATAAAGCTTGTGCAGGACCATCATGCATTTGCCGGGATAATCTCTGTCTTTCTGTCTCCTGAGAATTGATCATCATTTCTAGTACTGAAAATCCATCCCCAGACCCAGCAGTCCCAAGGGTGTTCATTCTTCCTGATTTTCCTAATAAAGGTTGATCAGGAAAAAATTCTCGAATTTTCTCAATGATATGAACACTTTTTTTCAGATTTGATTGGTCATTTTGTAATTTTTCCAGTTGTGAACGCATGACAAGCATTCTTTGTTGTGAATCCAAAGCTGCATTGTATGCCAGCCTGATATCACTTTTGGGAATCGAATCGAATTGATTTTGAATTTGTTGCAAATGGGAATTGGCTGAAGTGTTTCGTTGAATTAGTTTAGATAATTCAGACTGACTCTGTTCAAGCATTAGCTCAATTTCCTTTAAGGATTTTAAAGCTTGTTCACGTTCATTATCCAGATCAGTTAAAAAATCATCTACATTTGTCATTTTTTCAGCCATTTACAGCTCCTTTTATTCATGAAAACCAGCTTTAATACACTCAAAACCGATTGATATTTTAGCACACTGTAACAATAAATTCCAAAAATTATCTCCATGAATAGATATGCATATTTTCTCCCCCTGCTTTGGGAGAAAATAATCCAGTAGATTGGTATATTACCGCTTTAAAATTATCCAATTGTTCATACCAACCTGGAAAAACCACTAAATAATCAGCATTATTTTGATTCAAATACATCTCTAACCCAGGTTCATCTCGAATGATTGGGATAACGTCTGATGAAATTAATCCGGCTAAATCGATTATTTTCCGATTTCCAAAATAACCTAAAGCTCCAATATCATGAGCCGCAATAATCGCACCATCATCTAGATTATTATTAATCCAAATAGCTGTTTCAACCATTTCGGTTTCTATAATTGCTACATCTTCGGCATATGCTTTCGCGCCTAAGGTAAAAAATATTATTAAAACAGAGATGATTGTGAGCGAATAACCAAGTTTGAATAGTTTGAAATTCAAAGATTGATTGTTAAACAATTTAATTGTCCCAATACAAGAAATCAGAATAAAAACAGGAATTGTTGGGATTAAATACCGTCCATGTTGATAATTAACTGGTAATCGGATAGCATACATCAAAATATATCCAAAAAACCAGAAAAATAATGTGATATTTTTCCAATTTTTTTCTTTAATCGATTGATACATAAAAACCAAAAAACCTGGCACCAATAAAATGCCCACACCCGTTAATGGAATAATCAATAATTCAATCACCCTCACGCCTAAAGGACGTAATAACAATATTTGATATTCAGCTTGTTTGGCAAAAAATGTATTTGGTAAGAATTGTCCAGATAATCTGTAATTAAAAATGGAAAATAATAATAGCATACATAAAAAAATTACGATCCCTACGATGTGGTCTTTTATTTTTTTGGGTTGTCTCATATTGTTATCCATTATTAACACAAAAAACAATGGACCCATTAAAGTTATTCCATCAGGCCTAATGAAAATTATTAATCCGAGAATAATCCACAAATGAATCAGTTTTTTTTCAGAATATAAGTAATAAATGAAAGCGAGAATGAAAAAAATGAATAATATCGTTTCCATACCTGAATTTGCTGCCCATGCAATATGCCATTCGAAAAGAAACAACAAGCCACCAAACGGGAATTTAGTTTTTGTTTGAATGAGTTTTTCAAGTATATTTTGAAAAATTATGGCTGAAGTAATAAACAATCCACTAGATATTATGATTGTCCAAAATAAGAAGAAATAGTTTGAGAATAAATGACCTGGGATTAATAAAATGGTCCATAAAGGTGAAGTTGATCCAGCTGAACGTAACCCTGGATTGAATACCCAATCACCAAACCTTAATAAATTTCTTGCATACGTTTGATGTATCCAAGCATCATCAAGAGGAAACCCTAATTTGTAAAATATGGATGAGTAAACAATATAGGTTATTTGAGTTAAAATGCCAAAAATGAAAATTATAAAGTTTTTGTGAAAACTGAAACATTTTCCTTTAATTGTTATTTCCATAAATTATTATTCCAGTAGAAATTTCCTTTAATTTGGTGAAATTATTTTGCAAAAAAATTTTATGGTTAACGTTAAATTTATTTGGCAAATTTTTGTCTATAACAATATATTGAACATTAAATTGATAAATTAATGTTGAAAAGTCATCAATATCAGAATTTGGAAAGACAATACTCCAACGTCCTGTTTCATAATAATAACCCAATGGATTATTGATCATAATAACATCAGTTTTATCTTTGGAATTTACTTCAATAACCGTTTCAATAACTTTATAATTCTCATAATCCTGACCCCATTTGGTACCAGAATTTAACTTACCTATAACACCATTAAAATAAGTGAAGGTAGTAAAAAATGTTATTATCATCAAAAATGCAGATCCAAACATTAATCTACTTCTTCGTAAGGACCAATTCCTTTTATTAATGCCCCACCTGATAAAACGATCAAAACCAATTGCTATCAAAATCCAAACAAGTATCTGAACTGCAGAAGCTGAATGTAAGAATCCTCCTCTTTCTCCAGATAATGGAAAAACAAAAGACATAATTATAAAAATGATAAGGATGTATATTATGCCTACGCGCATTATTTGTATTTTGTAGCAACTTTTCCAGCCTAACCAGATAAGAGGGAATCCAAATACAAACGTTTGTACTGCCAAGAAAGAACCGGCATTTGATTTGATCGCTGAGAGAATTTGAGAAATTCGTAAATTGGCACCAAATTGGAGCCAATATGAAAAAGTTAATTTCGAGGCTGGAAATATGAATGTATCGTCATAAGTTGCTATCCAAAGAGCTTTGGAAGATGCAGGTGAAAAAATGGAATCAAAAAAATGTAAGTTTGAAAGATACCAAAAACTCATAACAAGAATGTATGCCAATATATAAAATATTATTCGTATGAGAATTTGTTTTGGAAGATAATATATTTTTATACGATAGCCCACAGCTAGTACAATCAGTCCAATGAAGAAAAACAAAATTCCATCAACACGTGTTAAGTGTAATAAACCTGCCAAACAACCGAAGATAATGAATTGACTTATTTGATGATTTTTATAATCTGTTTGAGAAAGAAATTTTCCACAAAAATAAAAAAATAATGAGCCAATAAAAATATATGGCAAAATTGTCTCTGGAATTGTTAAATACTTAAAATAATAACCACTCATGATCGCCATCGAACCAGCAATAATACTGGTAAAACGGTCAGAATAAATTTGATATGCTAACCAATAGGTCAACGGAGCTAATCCAGCAGCCAGAAGCCAAAATAACACCCGGCTAAAAAAGAAATTCTCCCCAAAAGTCCACATTGATAAAGAAGCAATCATGGAAGGGAATGGCATCCAATATGAAAATATTGGATTTGGCAAACCAGTCGGTTCATCTAAATAATTCCAAACTACTGGCATTTCAAGGTCACCATGTAAGATTTGTTGACCCCCAATATAATAAAAATCCGCATCCATGTATCCCGGAGCTTGTTGAAAAACAAAATTAATAGAATATATACCTAATGAAATAAAAAACAAGATAAGGATATCTGTTTTCTTCATTGCTTGCACTCGTAGGTGTATACAAGGATATCGCCGATTTTATTTATCTGAACATTCTTATAAATAAAGTTTAGTCTTGCAATAACAGGATGTTCTAAGTTTACCTCTAAATATTCATCTACCGTTTGTTGAAAAACAATGAAAACCAAGGAATCTAAATCA
>DAOUGX010000536.1:0-2249 GCA_034428855.1 Anaerolineaceae bacterium
CTGGGATTATGGATACGTACTTCACAGGCAACCGGGCTTTCATCCGGCTGGCAAAATTCCTGGTCTGCCCAGGTGGGGTTGAGCACTGCCGCTGCATTGAATCCTCCTTTGACAGCGTAGCCATCGCGATCAAAAGAACCGGCAAACCAGTCAATGACTGGCTGAAGATTTGCGTTCTCATCGCGCAATTTATACCAACCCGGCTTATCGAAAAGTCCCATGAAGGCTTCTCTGACATTATGGCAATCCCCAATTTTGGAGAAATGGTGTGGTTCATTACCCAACTCGATTCCTTTCAGGTAAATTTCATACACCCGATCGGTTGGTTCAGGAACGACCGGCCAATCCATCCACTCTTCGGGAGGTAAACGATCATCTGGGGTAACACTGGGTGATAAGGTGGGTGACGGGACAGCTGTATTGGGCTGCAATGGTGTATGGGTAATCATTATGGTTTGGGTTGAGCGAGGTTGAACCGGAGCAGCTGAAATGGATGACGCAGGTGCACACCCAGCAGAAAAAATCATTATGAGAATTGTTATGGACAGAAGCGCTTTCATGACAGTCCTTGTAGGGTCATTATAATATGCATAAACGCTTAAAGCGCAAGGGTTAAAGCTGGATCTGATTATGCATTAAGCTTACTTCTATGAACTTTTGGCAACTGGTTTTTCACTTTTATTTTGTGACAATTCATGCTATTCTGTTTTTGTGTTTCATTTACGATCCATTGTTTTGATTCTTTTTCTTGCCAGTTTGATTCTCCAACCTGTTGCGGTAGAGTCTGCTGAGATTGCTGCTCCAGTGTTGAAATGGCAAAAGGGTGGTTGCTATTCCTCCTGGTGTGAGACTGGCTGGTATAGCTCTCCGGCTGTGATTGACCTGGATGGTGATGGCGACGTGGAGGTGATTGGGGGATTGTATTCACTCTTTCTGCTGGATGGTGCCACAGGAACAGAGATTACCCATATTAATCCCGCTGGGGATCGTGTTTGGAGTGATATTGCAGTTGCTGACATCGATAATAATGGCAATCTGGAAGTGGTCAGTGTACATGGCACTTATTTACATATCTGGGACCACCATCTTAATGTGCTATGGAGTCGCCAACCGGTGGATGGGTATGAACTGCGTTCTCTGGCTATTTACGATCTTGACAACAATGGCGATCTTGAAATCATGGTGGCTTCCACTCGTAATTATGATCAGTGGTTTGTTTACGAACATAATGGCAATCTGCGAGCTGGAGATTGGCCACAACACAGCCCTGATTCGGATACAAATGGCTATACTTCAGGGTGCTTTAACCAGAATATTGCTGCCGGCGATATGAATAATGACGGGCTGGTTGAAATCATTGGTACAAACGATACCCACTATACCGCTGCATTCTACCCAAATGGCAGCCAGGTGCCAGTCAGCAAGATTTACGGTACCCTGCCGGATGGATCGGCGAAACCCTGGAGCCGGGTAGGTATGCATGTATCCCATCTGGTTGATCTGCGCGGATATGCAAATTGTGGTACTGAGCACCGCCCGAACTTTGCCCACTCACCCCCGACTCTTGCTGACCTGGATAATAATGGAATGCTCGAACTGGTGGTTGTTGGCAATGTGTACAATTGTGGAACAAGCCCCTACACCGATTTGTATGAGATGCCTTTTATCTTCCATCAGGATCGCACACGCTGGTCAAATGCCAGCTACAATTGGACTGATATACCTGTCCCGGATGGGTTAGCCGCACCTCGCAGCGAGGATTTCGAACTCATCGAAAACAGTCATCCCGTTCCGGTTGTGGCTGACCTGGACGGTGATGGCTTGAAAGAAATCCTTTATCCCTCCTACGATGGACGAATGCATGCCTATTGGCTGGATAAAACACAGCACGGCAACTGGCCATATTCCGTCACCAAAAGCACAGAGCCTTTTCTTCGGTTTGCATCCCCTCCAGTAATTGCTGATCTGGATAACAATGGCCAGGCCGAAGTGATCTTTACCTCATGGGTTCAAAAAGACACCTCTCAGACGGGATACCTTCACATTCTTGATACTCTCGGCAATTCTCTGCACGAAATTCAACTACCGCCTGCTTTTGGTTCGGCTACCTGGAATGGAGTCCTCGCCTCACCTACCCTGGCGAATATCGATAACGATCCTGACCTGGAGGTAGTATTGACCAGTGCTCAATCCGGATTTCTGGCGTATGATCTACCTGGCACAGCCAATGCGCGTGTTCTGTGGGCTAC
>DAOUGX010000537.1:0-6124 GCA_034428855.1 Anaerolineaceae bacterium
CGACTGGACTCGAAAAAATTGAATTCTCCAAAAATGGACGTGTATTATTTGGTTGGAATGAAGAACAATTGACAGTCTGGTCTTTGCCTTAAATTGGTTAGCTAATTATTTGACTCACGGATTCACAGCCTGTTTAGCTGAATATGGAGGTTATTATGAGATTGGTAGCCAATCAAAAAGATACCGTTTCTTTTTTGGAACATCTGGATGAATGGATACAAAAAATTCCTGTCAGAAATCTGGATGAATTGTCCCTGCATCCAGAAAAAACTACTATCGTGTGTGTGGATATCATCAAAGGATTCTGTTCTATTGGTCCTTTAGCCAGTCCAAGAGTTGCAGGTATCGTTTCACCAATCGTTGAATTGATGAGGAAGGCCTGGTTCGCGGGAGTACATCAAATCATTCTGTGTCAGGATTCTCATGATCCAAAAGCGGAAGAATTTGGTTCATGGCCACCTCATTGTATTCGAGGTACCGAAGAAGCAGAAACGGTGGATGAAATCCGAGGGCTACCCTTTTTTGATAAAATGCTGGTGCTGGAAAAAAACTCGATTGCCAGCGGATTAAACAATGATTTTCAAAAATGGGTCATCCATCATCCCGAGGTGGAAAATTATATCGTTGTGGGAGATTGTAGTGATTTATGCACGTATCAATTAGCCATGTTTTTACGGCTGGATGCCAATGAACGCCAGGTGAAAAGGAGCATCATACTTCCTGAGAATTGTGTTCAAACCTATGACATGAGTATCGAAACTGCCAAACAAATTGGTGCTTTTGCTCATCCCGGAGATTTAATGCATACTTTCTTCCTTTATCATATGGCCTTGAATGGTGTTGAGGTAGTCAAAGCTATTGAATAAAAAACAGGCGATCTTCATGACCGCCTGCCATATATAACGAGTGCAAATTTATGGAGTGGGGTTCTTCCAATAACTCATTTCATCGACTGAGATTGAGAAGTTGGTGGTTTCACGAGCACCAATAAACAAACCGAAGCTACCCTCTGGGAAGGTCGCATCTTTGACCTCGTTGATCAGAACACCATTGATGTAAATGATCATACGATCACCCACAGCCATGATGCCAATCTTATTGGTCTTGTTACTACCAGACTGGATGGCATCGGATGCAGTCCAGTTGATATGGGTGGTCATGGTGCCTTTGCTTCCCAGGGTGGCATCCCATTCGCGTAAGCTGTATTTTCCATCACAGGAAACACCAAACAGATACCCTTTGTTGGCTTCACGAGCAACCGGCACACGGTACATAATCCCATATCGGTCGGTGCCCGTACATGTACCGGTACTGACAGTCGCTTCAATATAAACGCTTGCTAATTGTTCTGAGGCGGCTAAACGCCAACCATCGGTGGTAGTTAACCCGGTTAAAATCATCTTCCCATCTTTGAAACTGATGGCTGAATATTTATCCTCTCCGGTAGGCCAGAATGTATCTTTGCTCATATCATCATTCCAGCTGGGGGTACCTAATTTGGTGCGTGGATCATTGGCTGGTGGTGTAAAGGCTGGCATGGTTGTTACCTGTACAGTTGGTACTACATTGCTGGTGGCGGTAGGTTGTTGGGTTGGAGTAGGTTGGTCAGGTAAAGGGGCTTGCGTTTCAGTCGGAGCTACTGTTTCAACCACGGTTTCGACTGTTGCAGTTGGGTTTGGCTCATTGGTAACCAAAGGAGGTAATTCCGCGGTTGGTAATCCATCGGTTGGCTGGGGCATTTCTGTTAATATTTTTGCCACACGGGTGGCCATTTCCTCATCGGACACGGCTGGTGGTGTAGCCTGCGTGAGTGGTAAAGTACAGGCACTCAGAATTGATAAAATCATTATAAAAAGTACGGTTTGAAAAAGTGATTTGCGCATTACTTCTCTCCTTTAAAAGCAATCATCATTTCTTAAGACGATAAAGCTGTTTTTTTCGTTCCCGGATCAGAATTTGTAACCAATTGTGCGTAAAAACCCCTTTCTCCAGGCAATATCTGCATCAGATTCAATACCTTTTGGTTTTGATCCATCAATGACCCCAATAATTCCCCTGCCGTTTTCTGTTTCGGCGACAATCACCTCGGTTGGGTTGGCTGTGGCACAGAAGAAGGATACAATCTCAGGTACTCTTTGAAGGGTCTGCAAAACATTGATGGGGAAGAAACCGGGACCCAGGAAAAGGATGAAACTATGACCGGCACCAATGTTTAATGCGTTTTGTTTGGCCAGTTCGATCATCTCGGGATTGGTACCACTAAAGCGGATCAGACATTTCCCGGAGGCTTCACAGAAAGCAAACCCAAATTGGATTCCCGGAACACTGGAGATCAAGGCTTCATGAACATCCTCCACCGTTTTGATAAAATGTGACTGACCTAAAATAAAATTAATTTCTTCTGGTTTTTCAACAGGTACTGAAAGGATCTGCATCATTTCTCCACTTAAATTCAAATTCCAATTATATAGATCACATTGAACAATCATTAATCATATTGTAATGATCTGAGCACAAATTTCAAATCTGATTTTATGGCGTAAATCTAGTATGATTATGGCATAAAAATAGAATTTCGTGTATCAATTCATTAAATCAGTAGAAAATAAAAACCGGCGAGATAAGGTAAAATAGAGAGGATTTGTGAAAGGATTTTCATTTGTTTGAACTTGTTTTTTTAGGTACGTCTGCTTCAGCACCTTCCGTCAACCGAAATTTGCCTTCCATTTTGGTGAAACATGATGAGTTCCGATTTCTGATCGACTGTGGAGAAGGCACACAAAGACAAATATTGCAGGCTGGGATTGGCTTTAAAAGATTGAACCGGATTTTCATCACCCATGGACATCTGGACCACATCCTGGGATTGGCTGGTTTGCTCTCAACTTTGCTGCGCTGGGAAACCATTGAATCGCTTGAAATTTACGGTGGTAAAGCAGCTTTAAGTCGAGTTCATGATTTAATCTATGGGGTTGTATTAAGAGGAAACCACTCTCCATTTGATCTATCACTGATCCCCATTGAAGAAGGGGTGTTTATCGAGGAAGATACCTTCAGTGTGACTGCGATTCCTGTTCAACATCGAGGACCAGATAATTATGGTTATTTATTTCAGGAAAAAGGCAAATACCCGTTCATCCCTGAAAAAGCGGAAGAATTAAGAATCCCGTCCGGACCCTGGCGCAAAGAATTGGTGAATGGTCATGCAGTCACTTTACCAGATGGCAGAAAAATTGAACCTGAACAGGTTCTGGGCGAGTATAAAGCAGGTACCCGCATGGTTGTTCTGGGTGATGTTGCAGAGATTGATTCTTTGGTAACTTACTGCGATCAAGCTGACGTTCTGGTGACCGAGGCAACCTATCTGGAATCCGAAGTAGAAATGGCTCAACAATTTGGGCATATGACAGCCAAAAAATCTGCTGAGCTGGCAGTCAAAGCTAATGTGAAACAATTAATCCTGACTCATCTTTCGCGACGCTACCGCGAAAGAGATATTCTGGCTGAAGCACAGTCAGTTTTTTCGAATACCGTTGTAGCTCGTGATTTTGATACCTTCACCATTAAGAAAGAAGAGTAGATTTCGAAGGCAACTCCGCTTAGAATTCAAAAATCTGGCATCGTAAATTCGGGATATGAACAATCTCTAAATAATTAGACAATAAAACTCCAAATAATAAAAAACATTTGACATCAATTTATCATTATGATAAACTTTTTTCGTTAGTGTGAAGCCCCACTAGCGGTACTCTTATCCAGAGAGGCGGAGGGAACGGCCCGATGAAGCCTCGGCAACCAAAAAACGATCTCGTTTTTTAAGGTGCCAATTCCGACAGAATGATCTGGAAGATGAGAGGGAATGATGTCCGATACCAATGGATTGCCCCTCGCCGACCAGAGGGGCAATTTTATATTTTGGAGGTTAAACAAATTTATGAACACAACATTTATGAATTCGCCGAAGTACTTATTTACTTCCGAATCCGTCACTGAAGGTCATCCAGACAAAATGTGTGATCAGATCAGTGATGCCGTACTGGATGCCTGTTTACGCGATGATCCCCGATCACGGGTTGCCTGTGAAGTGGCAACAAAAACAGGGTTTGTCATGTTATTAGGTGAGATCACCACGAATACGTTTGTAGATTTTGACAAACTGGTTCGAAACGTTGTCAATGAAATCGGTTACGATGATAGTCAAAAAGGTTTTGATGGCAATACCTGTGCCGTTCAGGCCGCCATCGCCCAACAGTCTGGTGACATCGCTATGGGTGTGGATAAAGCCCTGGAAGCGAAAACCGGTGAAATGACTGAAGCCGAAATTGAACTGGTTGGAGCTGGTGATCAGGGTATGATGTTTGGTTTCGCCTGTAATGAAACAGACGTATTAATGCCAATGCCAATTTATCTGGCGCATAAACTGACCCGACGATTAAGTGAGGTTCGAAAAAATGGCACCTTACCTTGGTTAAGACCAGATGGAAAAAGCCAGGTTACAATCGAGTATCATTTCGGAAAACCCGCACGAGTTGATACCGTTTTAATCAGTACCCAACATTCACCCGAAGTAACGCCAGAAGAAATTCGTGCAGCCATCATTGAACACGTAATCAATCCTGTTATCCCGGCTGAATTACTGAATGGCAAAGTCAATATCTTTGTGAACCCAACCGGTCGTTTTGTGATTGGTGGTCCAATGGGTGATGCAGGATTGACAGGCCGTAAAATAATTGTGGATACGTATGGTGGTATGGGCCGCCATGGTGGTGGCGCTTTCTCAGGAAAAGATCCGACAAAGGTGGATCGTTCCGCAGCATATGCATCTCGCTGGGTTGCCAAGAATGTGGTAGCTGCAGGACTGGCAGAACGCTGTGAAATTCAGGTGGCGTATGCCATTGGTGTTGCCCACCCACTCAGCATCAATGTGGAGACCTTTGGAACAGGTGTAATTCCGGATGATCAAATTGCCAAAGCAATTGAAAAAGTATTTGATTTACGTCCAGGAGCTATCATCCGTGATTTGGAATTGCGCAGACCGATCTATCAACAGGTGGCTGCTTACGGTCACTTTGGTCGTGATGATCTCGATCTGACCTGGGAACGGACCAACAAGGTAACTGAATTGAAGAAAGCAGCCGGATTATAAAATCTGGTTAAACGAAAAAAACAGGCTCAATGACCTCAGGGTGATTGAGCCTGTTTTTATAGGCAGAGTGTTTATACCTGAATCCCAATCACGATCGAAATTGAGTGAATTCCATCTGGTGTGTGGAAATCATGGGTAATATTCTTTTGGGAGTTAATCTGTTTGCGTATTGTCTGTTACTTCTGAACCAAAATCCAGAACATCCCGTACATTTGAGTGTGGAAGTGGCGGACTGATGATGCCTTTATCCTCCAATTCATCGACCATGCGAGCAGCACGGGTATATCCAATGCGTAATTTTCTTTGTAGCATGGTAATGGATGCTTTACCTTCTTTACGAACGATCTCAATCGCTTCTTTAAATAATGGATCGCTGTCGCTATCGGTCATTTCATCAAACAAGGGGACCTGTTTTAATGCCGGGTCTTCCGGCAAAGGGATCGCTGAGCTATGCGCTGAACTGGTTGTGGCAGTAGAAGTCTGAACATTCATGGCTTGTAAACGCCAATAGTCTACGGTGCGGGCAATTTCCTGATCGGTGATAAAGACTCCCTGGAGGCGAACCGGTGCAGCCGCATCGGGTGCCTGGAAAAGCATATCTCCACGACCTAGTAATCGTTCTGCGCCAGGTTGATCGAGGATTACACGGCTGTCGATTCCGGAAGCCACGGCAAAAGCGATTCTTGCCGGGAAGTTCGCTTTAATTAACCCGGTTACGACATCTGTTGAGGGACGTTGGGTTGCCAAAATCAGGTGAATACCGGTAGCACGAGCGAGTTGCGCCAACCGGGTAAGTGCCCGTTCCGTCTCATCGGGGGCGAGCATCATCAAGTCAGCCAGTTCATCAATCACCACCACCATGTAGGGGAATTTGTCAGGCTGGGATTTGTTGTATTCGGAAATATTACGGGTACCAACCTGTGAAAAACGGTGGTATCGAGCATCCATTTCACGTTGTATCCACTGTAAAGCGCCTAC
>DAOUGX010000538.1:0-5163 GCA_034428855.1 Anaerolineaceae bacterium
TGTACCAGCACCATTACCAACAGTATAAATAAAATGGCTGCCCCGGTAATTCGGTTTGTATTCTTTGATTTTTGATTATTATTCACGTTTCACAATACTTTCCTGGTTTCAGAAAACAATTTTTCCTCCTGGTTCGCCGCATTGATATTTTCTGCTGAACCCAGGACAACAATACTGGAAGTTTGTTTCAGTTCATCCAGCAATAAGGACAATCTGCGAAAATCATCAATTGAAGTAGCTAAAAGTTGATCTCTAAATACCTGACGATCCACATCGGTTATTCCTAATAAATGTCGCACCAGGGAAGTGAAACCTTTGGCATCAGGCAGTTGATAAGCATCAATCTCTCCAATTGCCCCGATAATGGATTTGGTTAATTCAGATTCACTCAAATCAAAAGTCTGTAGAAATTGTGATGTAAGGTCATAATTATTGAGTGTTTCTTTGAGATTTGGATCACGATAAGAAAGGAATCCAAAAAATCCTGAAAAACGATCGAAATTACAGAAACCACCATATGCACCCCCCTGGACTCTTACTTTATCCCAGAGCCAGGTACTGCGCAAGTACTGGATTATCACATTCATAGATCCATGTTCACGATATCCGTGTTCGTACAGATTTCCACCTTTGCCAACAAAATTAACCTGACTGGGTATGATTAATCCTTCGCTGAGTTTCGTGCTTTTTTGGTGTAATGGTTGTATCGTTACATCTTTTGTGGGTAGGTGACTGATGAATTTCAGAATTTCAGGTTGCACCTTTTCCCAATTGGATTGATCCAGGGTGATATTAATCAGGAGATTTTTTTGTTGGAAAAGTTGACGTTTAATTTCCTCGAAAATGGTTGGGATCTCAATCCAGCGTTGGTCAAAATTGTTGATCAGGTCACGGATGAAAAAGAGGTATTCAATTCCACTTGTTTGTTCAGTCAGCCAGGCTGAAGATGAATACTGTGCCTTTAAGCGATTGTTAACTACTCTATGGCCTGAAGGGATTATCCCAGCTTCAAGACTTGATTTTTCTTCCAATAATATTTGCTTGAAACGATCTTTATCCTTGAAATTAGGAATCAGGAGAATATCCTCAAGAATGGACAACAAAGAGTTGATCTTATTGCTCATTACTTTGGAACGTTGGAATAAATAAGCGACTGATCCTTTATTATTTGCCATTTCGGATGTGTAAATCGAGTGATGAATTCCACCTGTCTCGCGACCGATTCGTTGAATCAGCTCGACAAAAGATTCCTTTAATGTTCCCATTTCTAATAAGGACCTCATAAATAATCGCAAATAAGGGAATTCAGTACTGGATAAGGTCTGGAGATTAAAACCCAAATCCAAATAGGCAATATTACTGGTGAAAAGATCATGGTACAAAATGGTGGTTGGTTGCAGTTGGACGACCTGGTTGGGGATTAATTTTACATTCAGGTCAATATCATTCCTCTGAAGCATCGGAATTGTTGCAAGCGCTTCATGGGAATCAGGAGTTTCCTGTCTTTTTTTCAGTTCCAACCCGTCATTTATAATCTGTTTTAATTGATCGCTTGAAAAACTAGATTTTGCTTGCATTAATCGAAGATTTTCTCTTTCAGACCGCGCAGCTCCAACTTTACTATCCGGTGTAAGTATGACAGTGATCCGGTGTTGATTATCGAGAAGATATTTCTGAATTAAGTCCTCGAATCGAAAATTTTCTGTGGATATTTTTCTCCTGATCGCATTTAAGTGCTTTTGGAATTTCAAAGGTTCAATCGGATCGAGGTCAAATAACCAGGTACTGAGAGTTCGGAGCATCACAATCAGACCACGTGGGTAAGATCCGGTGTTGTTTTCTCGTAAACTAAACTCAATCGTATTAATGGATGCTTCAATCGTTTTCGGGTCGATCCCAGATTCAACAATGTTTTTGAGTGATGAAAGGATCAACGCTTCCACCTTATCCACGTCACCGGGATTAATTCCCCGCATGCCAGTGGAAAATGCCATTTGACGCATATCATCCATTAAACCCCGGCCAACCAAATCCTCTCCTAATCCCGACTCAATCAGTGCCTTTCTGAGTGGTGATGCAGGAGTGCCCAGTAGAATATGATCGAGAATACCCAGACTCAGCACTAATTCCGGGACATTTCCTTCCGGCAATAGCCAATTAACCGTTAAGTATGCTTTTGCATTATCGATATCTTCTCCACTATCATAAGGGATATTCTTTCGTTTTGGAGAAAGAAATAAGGGCTGCAAACCCGGTAAAGAATGAATTTTCAATGGATCAAACTCATTGAGATATTCATTTATTATTTTCAGGCGAGTCTCAGGGTCATCATCCCCATAGAAAAAAATTTTTGAATTACCTGGGTGATAAAAATTTTTATGGAAAAGCCTAAATTGTTCATACGTCAGGTCTGGAATACATTCAGGGTCTCCACCCGATTGAAAACCGTATGGTGTATCAGGTAATAATTGCATTAGACTTTCATCCCCTAAGATATCATCCGGTGAAGAATAAGCACCTTTCATTTCATTAAACACAACACCTTTGTAAGCCAATTCATCATCCAGGTTGTTTAATTCATAATGCCAACCCTCCTGCATTAATGTTTGCGGTGTGATCAGCGGAAAAAAGACAGCATCGAGATAAACATCCACCAGATTGTAAAAATCCTGAAGATTGGTACTGGCAACCGGATAACAGGTTTTATCCGGGAAGGTAAAAGCGTTTAGAAAGGTGTTCAATGAACCTTTCATTAATTCAACGAACGGTTCCTTAACCGGGTATTTTCTTGATCCACATAAAACCGAGTGTTCCATGATATGAGGTAATCCAGTCGAATCACTGGGTGGGGTACGAAAAGTAATTCCAAATACTTTATTTTCATCATCATTAATAACTGACATTAATTCAGCTTTGGTTTTTATGTGTTGATATATTAAAACTTTACTGTTAATTTCCTCAACATCAACTTCATTAATTAATCTGAAACCGTGAAGTTCTTTCATGATCCTCCGAAGGTGTTTTTATTTTTATTATCGTTCAATCACTCAATTGGTAGGTATTATACGTGCTTTTGCAGGGTGAACCCCAGGCTGCGTGCATTTGACGATTGGTTAAGTCAATCACCATTGACATGATGGTTTTTTCACTATTTAAAACATTCTTATCAATTCCATGATTACAAATGGAATCTGGATAATTGATGTGGTCTTTCTGAATGGATTGTAAAGATTTAACCGTATGTTTATCTGATTGTTTTATCAATCTTAATGCCCGATAATAACGAACCCTGGCGCTGATCAATTCATCGGGATCATCTTCCAATAATCTCATCTGTTGATCAAGATAAAAGTTTGTGTGAACAAGATAGCCATCTTCACCTGATATCATCCCAAATTGTCTGGCAGAAACCTCAATATTGTACATCTCACCACTGTCATGCACGATTAAATGGTTATATCCTGCAGCTCTTTGTGGCACCAATATTCTCCGGATAGCATCTGCAGGTGTAGTTGCACCAAAGACTGCACGTGAATAAATGATACGTGGTATACCCATACGACTATCATTGGGATAGACAGAATCACAACATTGAGATATGCCATAAGCATTAAAACCAATATTGGGCAATAAACCACCATAGGTCATCGCTAAAAAAGGCGGTTCATCCGCTGGTCGTGCATGAATCAGGTAAACATCCGGTTCTTCATCCGGTGTCCAATCTTCATTGTGGGCAATCAGGACGTTCCCTTTTGCCGTCATATCCTGGTTCACTGAAAATGATGTACATTTTGTCAGATGAAGTGCATCGCTGGTAACTGCTTCCATGGCGTTGAGAACACGAATTTCATCGTAAGGAACATTTGCTCCCTGAGCAATTCCCTTCATCTCATCAACATATTGTGGATAGCGTTCTTCAGCAAAAGGGATATATTTTTTAGCCTGGATGATCGCACCATCCCAGGTAAGTTGTAATTGATCATAAGCTTTATGGATCAATACTTTTGCATTTTCTATTCCATGTTGGACTTGCAAGCGCATACTTTCGCCAATTTGACGACCCATTTCAAGGTGAGTCCCTTGAATGTGAATTATTGGTAATTTGTCAGTCATTCTTTCTACCTTTCAAAAAATCCCCCATAAATGTACCGATTATTTTTCTTTAGGCATCGTTGTGAAAACGTAATCCCAAATAGGTGAACTAACACCAAACAATTGATTGGGATATTTATAATGGTGTTGCATGTGCAACCGTTTCAACTGCTTCCAGATACCATTTCTCATCGGAAAGTGGTGAGTGGCATAATGCATAATATCGTAGATCAGATAACCAATCAGGAAACCTGCAAAAGCAGGAAACATCCATTGACCTGCAGCCAAAATTACAGAGAATATCACATAAAATAATCCAAAAAAGAGGAGAGCAAGCGGAATACTCACAGCTGGGGGCATTACCAATCGAGTTTTAACTTTTGGTTGTGCGTGGTGTATACCGTGAAATAGGAATGCAAGCCTTTCCTGCCATTTATTGTGTGGCTTGAAGTGAAATACAAAGCGATGCAACATGTACTCCGAAAGCGTCCAGATGAATAAACCCAGTAGAAATCCTAAAACCATAACCAGCCAGCTACTTTGTGGGTGTTGAAATCCAAACCAGAGGCAAATTCCCACAATTGGCAACCATATCACCAAAACCGCAACTGGACTGATATGCGTGAAGAATTCTAAGAAATCTGACTTAAATAATCTGATTGGTTTCTCATCGTGATTCAATTCAACATGTGGCATGACTATCTCCTTCTTAGTGACTACCGAATTGCAATAAAGGCGAACAAAACACTAACCAGATATAACAGGAACAATGGAATCATCAATATGGCCATGTTGACTGGATCGATCGTAGGAGTTATGGCTGCAGCAACAATAGAGATTATGACTACTGCGATTCTCCATTGTTTCAAAAGCGTGGTAGGGGATACCAGATGAAATTTTGCCAAAGCAAATACCAGGATTGGCAGTTCAAAACCAATTCCTAACCAAAAAATTAAACTGGTCGTAAATTTGATATAGCTCAATAGTCTGGGGGTGGTGGGCACACCTAAAAAATTTATTAAATATGGAATAGCCACTGGAAGCATCACAAAATAAGCAAATGCTGCACCG
>DAOUGX010000539.1:0-2913 GCA_034428855.1 Anaerolineaceae bacterium
TTGCCGTCTTCGTTTTCGATCATTGCCCCATTCTTTAATTTCTTAAACTCATGGAACCACTGTTTCTCCCCAAATGAGTGAACCAATGCATCCAGGGTGGCAGGGGAGGTTTCCCGCAGGTTCAGTTCGCGTGACAGCATGAGGATATCCTCGGGAGCGATGTCTGATTCCGCCAGCTGCAGGTTGAAATCCGCACTTTTTCCGCGGATGGAACTGCCAGCACCCAGACCGACCACTTTGACTTTGGCAGGAAATTTGGTGCGCAAGCCTGGCACTTTCTGTTGCGTATCGGATGAAGAATCTTCATAGCTGTATTCGTTGTGCATGTCAAAAACCAGTAATGAAGCCAGATTGTGATGGATCAAGCCTGAAAGGATGATGCGCGTCAGAAAGGATTTACCCGAGCCGGTAGCCCCAAAGATTCCTGAGCTTCGTTGCACAAATTTTTCCAGATTGATGGCCACAGGATGTCTTTGTTCACGCGTATGTCCTACCACAAAATATCCCTGCTTATCCGGATCTCCAAAGATTTGAGCTACATCTCCAGCCTCAGCAGTCCTTGCGATGGTGTGATGAGACGGGATGGTTTTGACCGGGATGGGTTGTGATTTGGCATCCGGGTTTTGTGCCAGCCACTCGGGGTATTCGGGCGAACCAGGTTCAGGCCCACGATCCAACATTAACATGGGCATTACTTCCAGGTTGGTGAAAAGTGTCTGACCGTGTAGCAAGCTGGAAAGGTGGGCAGGTAATCGTGATTCACTTTGCTCATCAGCGAATCGTGGGTCAGTGCTCCCCAGTTGAAGGTCGGTAATTAATCCATAAAAATTGATGTTTCCAGCTTCAATTACCACAAAACTGCCTTCCTGTACTTCATGTGGCGGCACCGTCAGGCGGATATTGAGATTGTTTTTCAGACCTCCAGCCACCACGTAACCAATGTTTTTGCTTGAATTGGCAGACATCTCAACCCTCCTGTAGATTCAGTTTTGCATCGGCTAGAGCACCCAGCACATTCATCAGCGTGGCGTAATCGTCCCGCAGGAGCACAATCAGTTCCTGAATGGCGCGATTGATCCAATCCGGATTTTGATGAGCCTGATGTGCCCGGGATGCCAGTTTTAAATGGCTGGCCAGAACCTCTGCCACCGGATAATCCTGTCCACGTAAAATATGACGAAAATATCCAAAACGACCTTCCGATGTAAAGGCACACAATTCATCATCCTGACAGATATAGACTTCATCCAGCGTCAGGGGAGGGCGGGGTGGTAACAGATGAAAAACCTGTCCGTTGAGTTGGTAGCCACAAAACACGATACTGATTTCCACTGGAACGGTGCGATTGTTGCGGTTATCGGCAATCACTTCTGGCTTGATATTTTCCGTTGTGACCAGTTGACGCACCAGTCCATCATCGTCGATGTGGAGGTCATAGATCAAACCGAAAATCTTTAAACCCGCGGAGGGTTGAATGGTCACCATCCCACCCAGTTGTGGCAGATCAAGCGATGCCACCCGGCATCCAGCAACACAACCACTGGTGCTGGCACGCAGTAAAAATCCAATCTGATGGCTGTTCATGTCCGATACCTCGTCTTTCCCCTTAAATCTTTATGATATTGTTTGGAGGATTTTTCTCCCGGTGACAATCCCTGGCTGAGCAGGGTTTGTTGTAACATTCCCAATAAGTGCTGCCGTTCCTGGTAACTGACCACCGCAATTTCATGTGCACGGTGCAAAATATATGGATATGTTTTTGCACCCATGATCTGGCATTGGTCCAGCAGGTGATCATGAATCAGATTAACATTTTCTGGATTCTTAAGAACCCAGGCGGGAATTTCCACCCGGGCGATTTGCGGCTTTCCTTCTCGT
Organism: Anaerolineaceae bacterium; assembly: GCA_034428855.1. Lineage (GTDB taxonomy): Bacteria > Chloroflexota > Anaerolineae > Anaerolineales > Anaerolineaceae > UBA6170. Next base: position 1,879 of record DAOUGX010000539.1, read on the forward strand.
CCGATATTAAGGTAGAAGAAGTGAATAGCCAGAGGCCCTTGAAAACGCCTGGAACTGCTGGAATTCAACCGGAAAATCGCCGAACGCTCTTGTGGTTGTAAAATGTGTGCAAACAAATCCGCATCGGTAATACCTGGCATTTCTCGCACACGCAAAGCTTCAGAGATACGATCCGGCGGTGTCTGGGACAATTCGAGCGTGCGGATGAGCAAATCACTGCGTGGTTTATCCACATATCCAGCAGTAAGGACTGCATGGTGGGCCATTTCAGATAAAATGGAAAGGTAATCTTCGAGTAGAGTCTGATATTCTCTGGTCTCGCGACCCTCACGGAATAATTCCAGGGGACCATCGGTCAGGGTTAATACCGTCGTACTCTCATTAAGCGCTGCCTGTAAAAGATGACTGCGTTCTTTATGGTCACGACGCAAGGCGATCAACTCTTCTCCCACCAAAAAGCCCTGTTCTGTAAAGATATCATGTGCAAATAACAAATCGCTTTCAATACTTTCCAGCGGTGTGTGCCCGGGTTGCATACGCAGGATGCCAACATTAATGACACCGAACTGAATAGCCAGGTGCTGGTCAGGAATAATTTGAGATCCATCGGCAGCGAGTAAAACAATCGATTGATTTGAAGGAATGGCAGCATAAACAGCATCCAATGGCTCATCAGTTGGAAGAGCACAGCGAATGTCTGGATTGGAGACCAGGATCGTTTGAATATGTTTCCAGAATTCATCACTGTTCTGACTAAATTCCCTAATCAAAGAAATAGCTTTATTCAAATGTTGATCTTTTAGTTGCGCCTGGTGTGGTGCTTCTCTTCCAAATTGCTGGATTGCTGCACGTATTTGCTGGAAATTAATGGGCATGCTGACCCCTTCAGTCGGTTAGTCAAAATGAATTATAGCAGAAAGGCATGCTTCTCAAGATGATAACCATTTAGGTTTGAACCTTTCAGACGTACTGGTGAGAATAAGTTAACCGGGTTACAATTTTGTTAAGTAAATTTGATCATTTTTGTCATAAAAT
>DAOUGX010000540.1:0-3168 GCA_034428855.1 Anaerolineaceae bacterium
ATATCGAATTGTTCCCGCCTTTTCCAGAGTTCCTGAAATGCAGCAAACCCCATCGTGCCTGAGGCGCCTAACAAGACCACCCGTTCTTTTTTCAATTTACCTCTCTGGAGAAAATGAAAGAAATTAATATTAATTCTAGCATTTTCCTTTTATAAATTGGTCGGAAATGAATGGATCAAATCAATTGACAACGTTGTCAATTTTTTGTATGCTTGGATCAAGGTTTACAAAAACATCTTTGGAGGTTCCTGATGAAGAAATTTTCTCGATTAGCCATCGATTCAATCGATCAATTTATGTACGGGCGTTGTCCTGCACCATTAACATTACAAAATGGCATGGTGATAGGAGGAGGTATTGTTTTTCCTGAATTGAATTTCACATTACCGAACATGATTATCGATTCAAACAGTATGCCGGAAGTGCGTAATCAATACCAACAAATGATTACAGAGACGTCAAAGCGAGCTGCTGAATTAGGAGTTCCAGGCTTAATTGTAGAATTTGAGCTATTACCCGATCTGACCCTGAAACCTGAATGGGGAGCAGAAATAACCGGTATATTACGTGAGCAATTGGATGTTATTCAAAGCAAACATGGCATTAAAACAGGTTTACGAGTCACCCCGAATGATATCCGGGAATTTGCCAGACCACCTGTTCTAAAGCACGGTGAATTTGTGGATAAAATGTATCGATCTTTTGAATTGAGTGCCAGGGCGGGTGCAGATATGCTTTCGATTGAATCCACGGGTGGAAAAGAAGTCCACGATGATGCCATTTTGCAGGGGGACTTGTTGACATCCGTTTTTTCGCTTGGTATTCTCGCCAGTCGCGATATGTACCATTTATGGACAAACATCACTGATATTGCCCATCAGACCAACACAATCCCTGCGGGAGATTCAGCCTGTGGATTTGCCAATACGGCCATGGTGCTGGCAGAACAACATTTTATACCCAGGGTATGGGCAGCAGTGATCCGAGTTTTGAGTGTCGCCCGGAGTCTGGTGGCTTATGAAGCCGGAGCGTTGGGTCCCAGTAAAGATTGTGCGTACGAAGGACCATTTTTGAAAGCAATCACTGGATTTCCAATTTCCTTGGAAGGGGCAGAAGCGGCCTGTGCCCACTTTTCACCGATTGGTAATATCGCGAAAGCTGTCCCGGATTTGTGGAGTAATGAATCGGTTAATAATGTGCGCTTGCTGGGTGGAATGGCACCAGTCGTTTCCCTGGAACAGTTAGTTTATGCCACCAGATTAATGAATACCACAGCCAGCCATGGAGAACAATATGCCAGACTTCTAAGAGATTGGGTGACTGAGTCAGATGCAATGACAGATCCACAAGCGTACGTTTTACAGCCAGCAGTTGTGCTTGATCTTGCCAGGGAAATTATCTCTGAACCTACTCCATACTTACGAACTCGAAGATCTGCATTGGCTTCATTGGCTGTCTTACGGAAAGCTGTCGACACAAAAGAAATTCAGCTCAGCCGAATGGAGATACGCTGGCTGGATAAATTATCGAGGCAAGCCGATCAATTACCGGAAGATGAAAATCAGTTTATCGATTCGATGATTCCCACAATTGATCGTACAAAGGTTCGACTGGAAGAATATGATTTGTAAATCACTATGCTTAGAATGATAGAGCGATAAATCGAAATATCACATAAAAATGACTGAAAGCACCAAGGATGACAAAGATGTGCCAGATTTCATGGAAGCCGAATTTACCTGGAATGAGGTCCAACTTTTTGGTGATGTAGATAATTGCTCCAATGCTATAGAATAAACCCCCAGCTACCAGCCAGAAGATGGCTGGTTTTGGCATTTCGGTTAGAATTTCATTTACACCCATAATGCTCAGCCAACCCATAAATAAGTAAACACCTGCAGTGACCCAGCGGGGAGCATGTATGATGAATATCTTCACCATAATGCCAATCAAGGCCAGGCTCCACACCACAATCAGCATGCCAAATTGCCAGAAGCCATCAAAAAAATGAATGCAAATAGGGGTATAAGTTCCAGCGATCAACAGATATATAGCGGCGTGATCAAATTTCCTGAATTTTAGCAATTTAGAATCGCTGCCATCTACCCAATGATAAATTCCACTTGCCATGAACATAAGAATCAGACTGATCCCATAAATACTGAATGTAATCAACTTCAGGGAGTCTCCCCAACCCAGAAAAATCATTGATACTAAACCCAAAAATGCCAAACCCCCAGCGACTAGGTGCGTGTAAGAATTTACAGGTTCACGAGGTCTCGATGTCATAGCGATTTCACCCATAACAACAATAACATCTTCTGCTCATCAAAACCAGTCCTAAAAAAGTAAGGGTTATACCGTGACCGGTAATAGTCCCGGTTTTATTTTGGAATCAAATCCACATCACTCTCTGTGATTACCATTCTGGTAATGGCTGTTTTTGAACGCAACTCCCGGATGGGTGCAAACTCATCTGAATTCAGCCATGCTCTGGCTTTATCGGCATTTTCGAATGCAATAATTACCAGACGTTTCGGTTGCCAGTCTCCCTCTACCACTTCTGTCATACCACCGCGACTTAAGTATTGACCACCAAACTTTTTAACGATGGGTGGCGTCAGCTTTTTAACAGTTTCATAATTTATCGGGTCTATCACTTCAATATCTACCACAACGTAAGCGGTCATAGGTTCTCCTTTTCAGTATGTATTTCAGAATTGTATAATACAATCATATTCACATACCACAAAACATTCATTCAAGGAAATGCTAATGGGTTCATACCAATTAAAAACTTTAAATTTACCCAGGTTAACGGGAAATGTACTTTCCATATTCACCAATTTACTGGAAACATCTCTAGGGAAAAAACTCTTACTCAATACATTATTGGAAAATGGAGGTATTCCCAAATTGCGGACATTGAATTTATCAGAAGCACCAACATTTTATCCCCTAGTAGCTCCTGATTCAGCCAGCACTGAAGTCGAAGACCTGATCGAACCTGAAAAACCAGATTGGAAACTTCCTTATCCGACTTCGTTGGACTATTCCCAAAAATATCAGAAAAATGAAACCACTCCTGTTGAAGTAGCGGAACATGTCCTTCGAAATATCAGGAGTTCAGAGCAAGGTGAAAAACCCATCAGAGCTTTTATTGCTCTT
>DAOUGX010000541.1:0-6174 GCA_034428855.1 Anaerolineaceae bacterium
TTCGAGATATCACATATGCTGTCCAGGTCGATCAATTGAAAACAGATTTTATTGCGAATATAAGTCATGAACTAAGGACGCCTTTAACTTCAATAAAGGGTTATGTAGAAATTTTATTAATGGGAGCATCGGGTGATTTGGATATTCAACAGAAGCAATTTTTAGAAATTATTCAATCCAACACCAATCGGCTGACTGGTCTGGTAGACGAAATTTTGGATATTTCGACCATAGAATCAGGCCAAATAATCCTGCAACTTATAAAAATGGATATTGCTTCAAAATTAATAGAAATAGTTGAAAAACATAAGAAAATTACTGCTGGTGATAATAAAAACATTGAGTATTTAACAAATATTTCAGATATTTCTCCATATATTTTGGCTGATCCATTAAGAATCGAACAGATATTAATGAATATTCTGAATAATGCCAGGGAATTTTCATATAACAATAGTCAAATAATGATTTCCTTGGAAAAGGTTAACGAAAAATTCAAAATAGTAATAAAAGATTTTGGTAAAGGGATACCTCTAGAAGATCAAAAACATATTTTTGACCGTTTTTATCGGGGAAAGTATGCTGTGGATTTGCATACGGCTGGTACTGGACTGGGGTTGTCCATATCGAAAACTCTGATAGAAATGCATGGAGGAACTATAGCTCTGTATTCTTCTGGTGTGACAGGTGAGGGAACAGAAGTTTGTATAGAAATTCCAATCAGAAACGAAAAGGAATAACCATATGGCAAAGATCTTAGTTGCAGAAGACGAAGAAGATATAAGAGATTTGATCCAATTTACCCTCCAATATGTTGGACATGAGGTTATTTCAGTTTCAAATGGGGAGGAAGCTTATCTTGTTGCCAGAGAAACTCTTCCTGATTTGATTTTGCTGGATGTACGTATGCCTATGATGACGGGATTGGAAGCCTGTGAAAAAATAAAGAATGACCCATTGATAAAATCGATCCCAATTGTTTTTCTTTCTGCGAAAGGACAAGATTCAGAAATCAAAGCAGGTTTAAAAGCTGGAGCTGCTGAATATTTGTTAAAACCATTTTCACCAGAGGATTTAAATCGCAGACTAAAGGAAATTCTTGAAGGATCGAAATGAGTGCAATTTTCATCGATGGTCAACTTGCACATTATGAAGTGATTGGCAGGGGAAAGCCAGTTCTATTTTTACATGGATGGATTGGATCCTGGCGTTATTGGGTTTCAACCATGCAATCCATCTCGACAACGAATAGAACCTATGCGGTGGATTTTTGGGGATTTGGCGATAGCACGAAAAATAACCAGTACACCGTTGGGGACCAAGTAAATTTCTTGCAAGCATTTCTGGAAAAAATCGGTTTAAGTCATGTTTCCATCATAGGTCATGGTCTGGGAGCAGTGGTAGGTTATGAATTAGCTTATCAATATCCAGAAATTGTGGATAAAATTCTGGCGATATCATTACCCCTTTCTTCCAGTCAAATAAATTCAAGATTTCTTTTAGCAGAACCATTAAATTTAGTCGAGCGACTTCTTGGTAGGGGTGAGGAAATTAAAGCGGTGAGAATGGATGAACTTAAGAATGATTCAGCTTCTATAATAACATCGTTATCGGAGCTGGAGAGCCAATACAATTTTAAAGATCCAGGGCTTTTTAAAAAAATATCCTTGTTGGTATATGGTCAAAATGATCCAATAGTTCGTGCTCCTGGACTGGATATTCTACAGTCTTTTCCATCCTCAACTCATTCAATAATATTTGAAAACTCTGGTCATTTCCCAATGATAGATGAGAGCAGTAAATTTTCAAGACTTTTGAGTGAGTTCCTGGAATTAGGAGATGAGGATTCACCCAGAAATCTTGAGATCAAGGAAAAATGGCAACGACGAGTTCGGTGATTCTAATTGGTGATGAAAATGGATGAAGCATGGTGTTGAAAGTCTTATATGATGGGACATGTCCATTCTGTGTTTATAGTGCCAGGAATCTAAAAAAAATAGATTGGTTTCATAATTTGTCTCTTGTAAATTTATATACCCCAGGTATTCTGGAAAATTATGATATCTCACTTGAAAGTGCCACAAACCGTATCCAGGTCATCAGAAATGAAAATGAACGCAAAGAAGGAATGGAAGCAATATTGCTGATTTCCAGAAGCTTGCCATTGTTGTGGTTATTTATTCCTTTTTTCTGGATTTCGATAAAACTTGGTTTTGGAGTTGGTTTGTATGATTGGATTGCAAAAAATAGATTTCTATTTCCAATTCCAGGTTATTGTCCGTTTCCAGAACCAGAAGATATTTTAAAAAATAATAAAAATTTAGAATCATAATTAATTCTTCAAATCCGGATTATTTCCCAGGAATCTATAATTGTTCTTGACAAGAGGGCTTATTCTCTTATACTTGGTATTGATAAGGAGCAACGGGGAGTCCAAAATGGGCTGAGAGGAGAACTCCAAGGTTCTCGACCCGCAAACCTGATCCGGATCATGCCGGCGGAGGAATATGCGATTAAATATTACGAACCTGCCGGATGGCAGGTCTTTTTTAATGCAGGAAAAGGAATTATGAGAGCTGGATTATTTGTTAATGGTGATTTTGAGAAAACTCCAAATGTTCTTAACTTTTTGGTTGGGTTGGATTTTCTTGTTGCAGTAGATGGGGGATTGTTGCATATCATCCACGCTGGATTAACACCCAATACCATTATTGGAGACCTGGATTCGGTCGATCCAATTGATTTAAGTCATTATGAGAACGAGGGAGTTGACATCATTCGATATCCAGTTCAAAAAGATGAAACAGATCTTGAACTGGCTGTTGAATATGTAATCAATCTGGGTTTTGATGAACTCCTTATTTTTGGGGCAATCGGGGGTAGAGTTGATCATTTTTTGGGGAATATATTATTATTTTCTAACCCAAGATTTCAGAAGCTCGATATCAAATTTGTCACAGATAAAGGTATATTATTTTTCTGCAAAAATCACCAGATGATTTATGGTTCCATTGGAGACCGGGTCAGTTTAATTCCTATCAGTGAAGTTGTAAAAAACACAAATACTACAGGCCTTTTATATCCATTAATAAATGAAAATCTCTACCGGTGGAAATGTCGTGGAATCAGTAATCAAATAGTGGATCATTTCGTTGAAATACACTTTGAATATGGGATTTTATTGTGTGTGCATGATTTTTATTCCTAAAAATTTTTGGAGAACCGAAAAATGAGATTTAAAAATTATATTTTATTGATCATCTCAGTACTTCTTGTTGCTTCCTGTCAGGTGAAAGGCGATTCAGCATTATCTGCTACCAATGAAACACAACCCGCAAAATTAAATATCATGACCCATGACTCTTTTGCGGTAAGCGAAGAATTAATTAAGGATTTTGAAGAGAAGAATAATGTAAAAATAATTTTTCTCTTATCTGGAGATACAGGAGCTGCATTAAATCGAGCCATATTAACCAAACAATCACCTCAAGCAGATGTGTTTTTTGGTGTAGATAATACATTCTTGTCACGAGCCATTTCAGAAAGTATTTTTGAACCCTATAAAAGCCCAATGCTGGTTGATATCGACAAGTCGCTTCAAATTGATACCAACCATTATGCTCTTCCAGTCGATTATGGTGATGTATGCATCAATTATGACAAAGCTTATTTTGCGAAGAATCAAATCAAGATACCTGCATCTCTTACTGATTTAGTAAAACCAGAATTTAAAGGTTTACTCGTAGTGGAAAATCCTGCCACTTCGTCACCGGGTCTGGCATTTATGTTAGCTACGATTGCAGAGTTTGGAAATGAAGGTTACCTGCAATTCTGGCAGGAATTGCGTGATAATGGGTTGGTTGTGGTTAACGATTGGGAAACAGCTTATTACACAAATTTCAGTGCTTCTGTTGGAAAAGGTAACCAACCAATGGTAGTCTCGTATGGTTCCAGCCCGCCTGCTGAAGTCATTTTTTCAGAATCAACCATGGAAGAAGCTCCCACGGCTTCGATTGTTGAACCAAATATGTGCTTTCGACAAATTGAATTTATTGGTATTTTGAAAGGGACACAGCAAAGAGAACTTGCAGAAAAATTCATTGATTTTGTTCTGGATGTCCCATTTCAGGAAGATTTACCTTTACAAATGTTTGTTTTCCCAGCGAATGTAAAAGCAAAGCTTCCGGTTGAGTTTGAGAAATTTGCACAAATACCTGAACAACCAGCGAAAATTAACCCAGAACTAATTGCATTGAATCGTGAAAAGTGGATACAGGATTGGACATTGACCGTGTTGAGGTGATTCCTTGAAATTCACACTAAGATTTTTTCTAAAAATACCGTCTGTCGTTTTTTGGGGACTGCCGTTCCTCTTTTTGTTGATTTTTTATTTTCAACCCCTGTTTGCTAATTTTAGAATCACCTGGCAATCGGCATCCATTGACATTTTTAATGCTACAACCTGGAAAATCATATCAAAACCATTGTTTTTTACCATTTACCAGGCAACTTTATCAACAATTTTAACTATTCTTCTTGGATTCCCGGTTGCATACTTACTCGCTAATTATCGTTTTTTCGGAAAATCCATAATTCATTTATTAACCACCATCCCATTCATAATGCCAACTGTTGTGGTAGCAGCAGGTTTTAATGCATTATTTGGACCGAGAGGTTGGTTGAACCTTTTACTTCAATCCATTTTTTCATTGGATCAATCTCCGATCAATTTATTGAATACCCTTGGTGCGATTTTGTTGGCACACGTTTTTTACAATACAACTGTTTTCATCCGAATCGTTGGAGGTGCCTGGTCTCAATTGGACCGTAAACTTGAATTTGCAGCCAGGACTTTGGGAGCATCAAAATGGAGAGTTTGGCTATCCGTCACGTTACCTCTCCTAAAACCAGCTATTATGTCTGCAATTGTTTTAATTTTTTTATTCAACTTTACCAGTTTCGCTGTCATTCTTTTATTAGGAGGACCGAAGTACGCAACCATCGAGGTCGAAATATTTACGCAGGCATTACATTTACTGAATCTCCCTATGGCGGGATTGCTTTCCGCAATTCAATTATTCTTTACTTTGGTGTTGACTATTTTGTACTCCAGATTGATTTCAAAAAAGACGGTACAACTTTCCCCTCGGGATCCTGAAGAGATTACGAAAGCAATCAATGGCTGGAAGCAATCGATATTGCTATTTATTACTTTTTTAATTTTATTTTTTTTGTATGTTCTACCTTTATTTTCATTAATTTTGCGATCTTTTCTGGTATCAAATTCTTCGGTACCATCTGATTTTGGGGGTTATCGATTTACCCTTCTTTATTTTCAGGAATTGTTTTTGAATCGTCGTGATTCGCTGTTTTATGTACCTCCTGTCGATGCGATAAGCAATTCATTATATTTTGGGTTAGTTACCGTTGGAATCGCCTTATTCTTAGGTTTTTTAGCTGCAAAGGTTATTTCATCAAAAGCCTGGTGGGGAAAGATTTTGGAACCAATTATGTTGTTACCATTAGGTACATCTGCTGTTACCTTAGGTTTGGGATTCATCCTGGTTTTCAATAAACCTCCCATTGATGTACGCTCATTTCCACTTCTCGTTCCTATTGCACATGCATTGGTGGCAATGCCCTTTGTAGTTAGGATTATTCAACCAGCTTTATCGTCGATTCCCCAAAACATTAAGTTTTCTGCTATGGTGTTGGGAGCATCTCCCTGGCGAACATTTACGCAGGTTGAACTTCCTATTTTGTTTAAAGCCATTATCTCCTCAGCTCTTTTTGCATTTACGATTTCATTAGGCGAATTCGGAGCAACAACATTCATCTCTCGGCCGGAACAACCGACCATACCGATTGCCATTTATCGATATTTATCACAACCAGGTGGTTTGAATTACGGACAGGCAATGGCAATGTCAACCATCCTTATGGTTATTTGTGCTTTGTCGATCATATTGATTGAGCGGTTAAAATTACCCAACATAAAAGAATTTTAAGAAGGAACAATTAATGCTTTTAGTAAGAAATCTTTTTAAAAATTATGAAAACCAACCTTTATTGCAGGGAGTAAGCTTCAATGTCAATGTAGGAGAGACTGTTTGTTTGTTAGGGAAATCTGGAAGTGGAAAAAGCACAATTCTACGAATCATTTCAGGGATTGAA
>DAOUGX010000542.1:0-1586 GCA_034428855.1 Anaerolineaceae bacterium
CGGGCGATGGCAACCCGCTGTTGCTGACCGCCGGACATCTGACCGGGGAGGTTGTGCAGGCGTTCTGCCAGACCGAGGCGAGCTAATAATTCCCGTGCACGAAGCTTCCCGGCTTTATCCAGTTTGCCATTCAAGCGCAGCATCAATTCTACATTTTCTACTGCACTCAAGTAAGGTACCAGATTATTGGCCTGGAAGGTAAAACCGATCTTTTCCCGGCGCATCGAGACGCGTTCTATGTCATTCATGCCGGCCAGATCTTCCCCATCCAGTAATACTTTTCCCGAGGTGGGTTGTAATAAGGCTGCCAGAATGGAAAGCATGGTGGTTTTCCCGGAACCACTGGGTCCAACCAGTGCAACGAATTCACCAGCTGACACCTGCAATGAGACATCGTCCACTGCCTGAATGATTCCAAATTCACTTTGATACGTTTTAATGACGGATTGAGTTTCCAGCGCGTTTGTTGTCATGATGCCAACCCCAAAGCTTTCAACGGTTCTATTCTGACAGCATAGCGTATCGATACCAGACCACCCAGCGGCCCAATCAATAATAGTGCAATGATGGCAATCAGAGAGGTGGTTCCATTAAAGACGATTGGCACGGTTGGCGGGAAGAACAGACTGAACGAAAAAGTCAATAACGCTCCGATAAAGACTCCAATCACTGTGATAAAGACGATTTGAATCACCGAAGAAAAAGCTACAACCGGATTCGCAGCTCCAATGGCTTTCAGGACACCAATTTGCGCCACTTTTTGCAATATCTGAATCTGGAAGAAACCACCGATTACCAGTATACCGATGAAAAGCGTAAATCCACCCTGTGTGTTCAGTGTGCTTTGTTGGGCACTATAGCCGGGCAAAGCTTGAATCGCCTGGGTAAGAGTGGCTGTCTCAACGTTGTCCACCTGAGAGATCAGGCGCTGGCTGACGATTTCCATTTGAGCAGGATCCTGTAATTTGACAAGTATCACATTTCCTATGGATGTCAGGCTATTGACCTCCGCTTCCGATTTCGGACGAATGCGATCCCAGGTAAAAAATGGAACAAAAACAGATGGTTGTAAAGCATATTGCTGACCATCCGAAATACCGACGACACGTAAATTGAAAAATTCATCTCTTGTTCCCTGAGTAACCCGTAAAGTAAGCGTGTCATTTACTTTTAAATTACTGCGTATCGCTGTGTTCTGATCAATAATTACTTCAGATGCCAGATCCGTACTCAATTGGCGACCTTCCAGGACTATTGGTTCACCGGTTCTGCCGGGTTCGATGCCCAGCAAAGCAACTTTGAGAGGTTCAACCCCCTCTGGCAGGATTAATGTAGCATTCGAAGTACCCAGCATGGCGGCATCCGCAACACCTTCCACCCTGCGCACAGCTGCCAGACGATCGCGATCCAGCCGGCTGGCGGCGATCAGAAAGTCTGATTTTGCTGGATAAACGATTATGTCAGCATCCAGCTTGGATATGTACTCGCGATTGCCATTTCCCAGCCCTTCACCCAGTGCTGCGATGAACAGCACCAGCAGGGTGATCAGCGCAATCACCAGTGCAACCAGCAGGAAACGCCCGCGG
>DAOUGX010000543.1:0-3677 GCA_034428855.1 Anaerolineaceae bacterium
TGTAAGAACATGGAATGCGTGCATTCCAGTCATCATATAGAAGACCGCACCTTCAGCACCGTCACCTGGTCCAAAATGGGCACTTCCCCATTCTAAACCCACAACTCCTATTAAGAATGCAACACCCAGTAAGATTGTAATCACTAATGATGTGATAAAACAGCGTTGGTTACCTTGAGAAACCATGACCTCCGCTCTATTCATAAAAAAGCTACTGATTAATAAGATAGAAGTCACCAACAAACCCAGAGTCTGATCAAGATTCAGGTTCTTATTCCCCAATAAATAAAACCGGCTTACCAATAATCCTCCGAACATAAAAGCATCGGATGCGAAGAAAAGCCACAAACCTAATCTACTGATAGCAATCCTATGTTGATATTTATTAAGTGCCGTTTCTAATGTGCTCATTCATGCCCTCCATTGTTTGGATTTAAAACTCTATTGATGTGCATAAAAAACCGTAAAACCAACAACATTTTTATGATTGCTATAGCCCATAACAAAATCGAGGGAACATGATTAATCCCTAAGTAATATTCAATTGCAGTGAGTACAGCTAAAAATAAAAAGATTAAAATTCCTCTTTTTAATGGTGATATTTTTTCCATTAGTTCTTCTCCATTTCAGGATTGTGATTGTCTGATATTAGAACAAATTTACTTCCTTTTAGGCCATAATCATAAGGTTCTCCGACAACTTCAAAATGAAGCCCTGAATAATTATGTGCTGGGACAGGCGATGGAAGTATTTCCCATTCCGGGGATCTTGAATTCCATATATTACCGGTTGCAGGTTCGCCCTTTTTGGCACTTGATATTAAATTGTAGAAAAATATCAGAACTGATAAAGCAATTAAGAACCCTCCAATCGTAATGAGCAGTTGGGTGAAATCAAAACCCATTGCCGGATCATAATCAGCGATTCTTCGACGCATACCTAGAAGTCCAACACGCATTTGACCCAAAGTCATCAGGAAAAATGATGGTGTCATCAGGTAAAAGTGAATCTTACCCAATGTTTCGCTCATTCTCCTTCCGGTTAATTTTGGATACCAATAGTAAATTGCCGCAAAAATTGGGAAAATAAATCCACCAAACATTGTGTTATGAAAATGACCAACAATGTAATATGTATCATGTAAATGAAGGTCCGTAGAAACAGTTCCACTTGGCGGACCAGTCAGACCACCCAATAAAAACACCACTATTCCACCAAGAACGAACAGCATTGGTACAGGAAAACGAGCTTTTCCCTGCCAAATGGTCGCTACCCAACTAAAAAATTTTACTCCGGTTGGGACAGCAACTAATAATGTACTATACATAAAGGGAACTCGCAGGTATTCCTCAATTCCTGCGGTAAACATGTGATGCCCCCAGACTAAAAATCCGGTTAGTGCTATCCCCATCGAGGACATCGCCACCCATTTATAACCAAATAATGGTTTTCTAACAAAAACAGGAAGCAATTCACTGATGATACCTAAACCTGGTAAAACAAAAATATATACCGCTGGATGTGAGTAAAACCAGAATAAATGTTGGAAAAGTATTGGATTACCTCCATTTGATGGTGTGAAAAAACTCATATTGAGTAATCTCTCAAACATAACCAATTGGAATGAAAGTCCGATTAATTGTGTTGCAGTTAGGGAAATAATTGAAGTTGCCAAAACTGACCAGGCAAATATTGGCATTTTGAATAAGTCCATCCCCTTGATTCGCATCGTTAAAATGGTAGCAATCAGGTTTAATGCACCTAAAATAGAAGACCACCCAACTATGAACACACCTAAAAAGAACATTTGGATACCCATTGGACCACGTACACTCAATGGAGGATATGCTGTCCAACCGGTTTCAAAACCTCCGAATACCATAGAACTCATGAGTAACAATGATGCTGGGACCGCTATCCAAAAAGAAAAGGCATTTAATCTTGGAAAAGCCATATCTTCTGCACCAATAAGAAGTGGAACAACATAATTACTCATTGCCGCAATGCCCATTAAAATAGAGGCAATTAACACCATACCATGTAAGCCAACCAGCGTATTAAATTGGACGAAATTCAATATCTGCAATCCTGATTGAGCTAATTCGACTCTAAAAATCAGTGCCAGTGATCCACCCAAAACCAATAGAACCATAGACAGAATTCCGTATTGAATACCAATGACTTTATGGTCAAGACTGAAACCAAAATAGCGTCTAAATCCCTTTTCTCCAACCACTTCGCTGGCCTCGGTAACCTCATCACCAATCGCCATTTTCCACCAATCTTTGAAGGCACCCACACCAATCATAAAAGCAATTGCACCCACCAGACCCCCAAAGACAATAGCTGGTTCCGTTTTCCAACTCAAACCCATCAAAGCCCGAATTCCGCCAAGAATTCCAGCTCCTATCGTTGAACCAACAATCTGGAACAAGATTCCTTTAATTATGCCCGTAGAAAATAATTTCTTCATGATGTACCTCGATTTATTCCAATGATTTTATAAAAGCAATCAAGTTATTGATTTCTTCTTCAGTGAATAATTCACTATAGTTCTGCGCCATCACATTTGCTGGAAACCCAAGGACTATTTGACTATTTGGGTTCACAATTGATTCATAAAGGTAGCTATCATCCACAATTATTTTTTCACCACTTACCAAAGAATTTTCGCTACCAAATAAACCTTTCCAGGTCGGTCCTACCCCATCGCTACCATCCACTGAGTGGCAGGCAAAACAACCATTGTTTTTTGCTAATCTTTCACCCAGGCTAATTGGATCTTGCGGAAAACTTCCCAATTCTAGATCAACCCAATCCTGAAATTCACCGTCGGTCACAACCTTTACAGGGCTATTCATATACGCATGCGCCCCACCGCATAATTCAGCACAAAGCACCATAAAATCTCCCGTTTCAATTGGTGTAAAACGAAGGTCCTTAACCAAATTTTCTCCTGGAAGCACATCCTGTTTTACACGAAATTCAGGTACCCAAAATGAATGAATAACATCAACGGAAGTTAAGCTAAGTTTGACTTGGCGATCCACCGGAAGATATAAAACATCAGATGTAATGCCATAATCTGGATAACTAAACGACCAGTACCATTGTCCACCAGTCACATCAACAGATAATGCCTGAGGCTCAATTTTCCGGGTTTCTGCTAGTGAGATTGCTCCCATGTAGGAAATGAGAATAACCACTCCCAAAGGAACCAAAGTCCAAAATATCTCTAATTTAGATGAACCAGTGATATGCTGTCCTTCTTCATCAGGATTTTGTTTGTTTCTACGGAAAACCACCAGACTATATCCAATAAAGACCACAATGAGTGAAAATAGAAATGCAATTATCCCGATATGAATATCGAATAATTGATCGATGATAATCGCCTGTGAACTAGCTTGTATTGGCAGCAACCCTACAGATTGAAGAAAAATGTAGACCAATACCGTGAGCAAAATGATTAGAACTGCAACGATTGAAAAATGCTTCATAAAAGATCCCTCCACATACTATTCGGATTGAAGAAAATTTTTGTTCTCATTCCAGGGTACTTGAAGCCACAAATGGGCTTCATCCATGGATAATTGCAAACGATCGTAAAAAATAACGTTTCCACCTTGTTGCAAGGAAACTAAAAGAAGTTGAGCATTATGTTGATCCTGTAAAAA
>DAOUGX010000544.1:0-1601 GCA_034428855.1 Anaerolineaceae bacterium
TCTCCTTGCATGGAATGGAAAACTTATTAAAACATAGCATAAATTGATGATTGAATCAATAATTAATTGGAAAGATTAGAGCCGGGTTTAAGGAAAAGAAGGTTATATTTAAATCCGGTTGGAAATATTTTAATTATTTGTTATAGACAATTTGTTGGTATCAGTAATTAAGCATTTTATTTGATCTTCCTTGATAGCAAAGAAGTTGGTTTTTATAATCAAAACTTCTGAAACAAAGGATGTAGAGTATACAAAAACGAGTAGACACGGCTTCAAGGTTGATTCATTCAGTCAATGACCCCATCGTTCCTATTGACGCAGGAGAGTTTACAGCCAAAACAATCCCTCATGCTCAATTTCTACAGTTCGAAGATGGCGGGCATTTTGTTTGTGCCACACATCGAGAGAAAACCTTTCCTGTGATTCGGGAATTTCTAAGCCAAATTGGTTTCTTCAAATAAAATCTATGGATGTACAATTAAGTTTAATCAAGAATTTATGTAAAAGCTTTCCACGCTAAGGACTAGTCCCATAACCGATCCAGTCGCCATTTTCCTCACCATCATGGCGGTACTTGTCATAACACCGCTGATTTCCGAATCCATTCGGCTTCCCGGCATTGTCGGGTTGATCATCGGTGGTATTTTGGTGGGGCCACATGGATTTGGCTGGCTGAAAAATGATGCTCAAATCGAACTGCTTTCCACCATTGGTTTGCTGTACCTGATGTTCAGCGCTGGCCTGGAAGTTGATATTCATCTCTTCAAAAAAGTGCGTACCCGGGCGTTAATTTTCGGTTTATTTACTTTCCTCATTCCACAGCTTATGGGTATTGCGTTTGGTCTATGGCTCGGTATGAACTGGTTGGGAGCTATCCTGCTTGGCTCTGCTTTTTCTTCCCATACGCTGATTGCTTTTCCTATTCTCACTCGCCTGGGAATCATCAAAAATGAAGCCATTTCTGTGACGGTAGGCGCAACTGTCATTACTGATATTGCAGCATTTGTCGTTCTGGCGGTAGTACTCAGTCTTCAGAAGGGGGCGCTTTCTCCGGTTTACTTCGTGGGTCTGTTCACAGGTCTTGGTGTATATGCCACCCTGATACTTTTGGGGTTGCCCCGTTTGGGTAAAATATTTTTCCGACGTTTCCATGGGCAGGCAATCGAATTTCAATTCGTGATCCTGATCTTATTTGTCTCAGCTTTGCTGGCTGAATTAATTGGTGTGCATGCGGTTGTTGGAGCGTTTTTGGCAGGTCTGGCAATCAATTCATCTCTCCCTCATCACTCAGCCATCACCAGTCGGGTTCTCTTTGTGGGTGAAGCACTCTTTATTCCAATTTTCCTCGTACACAGCGGTATGATCACCAATCCTGGTGCTTTTATTACCGATGGAACAACGATTCTGATTGGGCTCGGTGTAACTGCCATTGCATATATATCCAAATTCATTGCTGCCTGGGTAGCTGGCCGAATATTTAAATACTCTCGGGCTGAAATGATGACTGTTTGGGGGCTTTCCCAGGCACAGGCAGCAGTCACCATACCAACTCTGGTGTTGGGTCTTCAGGTCGGATTGTTCGAGGAGAATCTTTTCAATGC